>DASVTA010000500.1:0-1990 GCA_036387815.1 Allosphingosinicella sp. | reverse complement strand
GCCGCCGCCGCCGCCGCCGCCGCCTCCTCCTCCGCCGGAGGAGCCTCCGCCTCCGCCACCTCCCCCTCCGCCGGAGGAGCCGCCGCCGCCGCCGCCGGGTCCGCCGCAGGTCGATCCGGGCGATCCGTTCGGGGAGACTCCGCGGAACAGGCCGGCGCCCGAGCCGGAGGCTGCAGTCGACGGGGCTCCAAGTTTCGTCATCGGCGAGGCGGTGAGCGGCGGCGCCTGGGGAAGCCCCGGCGTCTCCCTCCCCGGCTGGAGTTTCCTGAAATGAGCGCCTCGCCGACCCGCGGACCCCGCCTCCTTCGAGCGCTCGCCGCCGGCCTGTTCGCAGCGCTCGCGCCCGCCGCCCCCGCCATGGCGCAGAACCAGAGCAAGGTCCTCAACACTCCGGCCGAAAAGTTCGCGATCGCGCCCGGCGGCGTCGACCTGCGCACCGGCCGCTACGTCTTTAGCGAAACGGACCTTTCCGCCGGCGGCCTTTCCCTCACCCGCACAATGCGCAACGGCGTTCTCGGCGATTCCAACCCGTTCGGTAATTTCTCGCACAATTGGGACATTTTCCTGGTCGAGCGACGGGTCAACATCGATCAAGGAAAGATACCCGGCGAGGACTACCGGATGAGCGTCCACTTCGGCGGCCGCTCGCTCACCTTCGAGGGGATGAAGAGCTCGGGCACTTACGGCGCCAAGTCCGATGGGCCTGTGAGCTTCCTGAAGATCATCGGCGGATCGAGAGCGGACGGCCGCGAGAAGCACAGGTACGAAGGTGCTGACGGCACCGTTCTGATCTTCCAGGCCATGGGAACCGGCATGTGCGGGGGGCGCTGCCCGTTCGTGGAGGAGATGATCGAGCCCGACGGCACCCGCTATACGTTCGAATATACCGCCACCGGCGTCGCCGGCGTGCCCATCCGGTTGAGCAAGGTGACCAGCTCGCGCGGCTACGCCCTGCTCATGGAGGGCGTAAGCGGCAGCCTCGTCAGCAAGGCGTGCATCCTGAACCTGGCCGTGACGTCCGCCCCGCCCGCCGGCGGAGCCTGTCCCGATAACGCGCTCGCCACCGCCCGATACGGCTATGAAGGCGGGCGGCTGGTGACCGCGATTCCGGCAAGCGGGGACTCCTCCGCCTCCCGCTTCGCCTACACCGTCGGGACCGACAACAGGGTCTCCAAGATGGAGTTCAGGAAGCCCGGGCAGAGCCAGCCCTGGCTTACCAACGCCCTCGGCTTCTCCGCCGACGAGGAGGGCGCCGGCCAGGAGATCGTGCTCAGACAGGCCTTCGCGGACGGCCAGACCTACGATTACAGCTACGTCAGGACGCCGGTCCCCGCCGCTTATTCCGATCACTACACGATCGCCGGCGGCGCCTTCAAGGACGCCGAGGGCCGCGAGACGATCGTCCGCCCCGATTTCCCCTACATGCCCGGCAGCAGGAGCAATCTTTGCTACGGCCCGCCAAGCCAATGCCCCGTCCCGACGGACGTCACCAACGAGACGACCTTTACCTACCAGCAGACCCCGGGGCCGGTGGAGATCACCGACCCGCTCGGCCGCACCACCACCATGGACTATTGCGACGAAGCGTCGGCGGCCGGGCTGCCGGCCGGAGAGATCGACCGCTGCTCCGTCACCCGGATGCAGAGCAGCGTCGATCCCGAGGGCATCAAGACCCGATATGCCTATGACGGGCGCAACAACATCATCAAGACGATCCGCTACCCGAAGCCCGGCGCGACGAACCCGGACGGCTCCACGCCGGCGCCGCTGATCGTCGAAGCCGAATATGACATCCACAATGTCAAGGCCCAGGACAAGCCGCTCTGGATCAAGGACGCCAACGGCAATCTCACCCGCTGGACCTACGCGCCCGAGCATGGCGGAGTGCTCACCGAGACGGGGCCGGCCGTCGACGGGGTGACCCCGCAGAAGCGCAACACCTACGTCCAGCGCCAGGCCCGGCTGTGGGACGGAAGCGCCGCGGGACCGC
>DASVTA010000499.1:0-6946 GCA_036387815.1 Allosphingosinicella sp. | reverse complement strand
GAGGCGGTTCGGGAGCATTTCTCGCGCTACGATCTGCTCGATTCCAATGTCCAGTTCGTGAAAGGTTGGCTGGCCGAATCGCTGCCGGGCGCGACGATAGGCCCGCTCGCGCTGCTGCGAATCGACGTCGACCTCTACAGCTCGACCTTCGAATGCCTCGACCTCCTCTACGACAAGGTGGTGCCAGGGGGATTCGTGATCGTCGACGATTACGGCTTCCTGCGATGCTGCCGCGACGCGGTCGACGAATTCCGCGCGCGGCGTGGAGTGACCGAGCCGATCCGGTGGGTCGACGGCTCCGGGATCTACTGGCGCAAGGAAAATCAGTGACCCTGATTTCGGTCGTCATGCCGGTTCTGAATGCGGGGCCATGGCTGGGGGAGTCGATCGTTTCCATCCTGGCCCAGACCCATCAGGCGCTTGAGCTCATCGTGGTCGACGACGGCTCCAGCGACGACAGCCGCGAGGTCGCGAAGGCCGCGGCGGCGCGCGACGGGCGGGTGAGGACCCTGTTTCTCGCTCCCCTGCCCGGCAACACGAGCAGCGCCCGCGCCGCCAACGCCGGGATCGCCGCCGCCCGGGGCGGCTTCATCGCCCGGATGGACGGCGACGACATTGCTCTCCCCGACCGCCTACGGCGCCAGCTGGCCTTTCTCGAGGAACGGAAGCTCGACGCGTGCGGCGGCCTTGCTCAGGCCTTTGGAAGCGATGAGCGGCTTTATTGGTATCCGGAGAGCAAGGAGGGGATCGAGCGCGAGCTGCTCTTTCGGGTGGGAATCCTCCATCCCACCTTGCTGGCCAAAGCGGAGCTGATGCGCGAGCACCCTTATCTCGAAAGGGCCTCGCACGAGGATTATGAATGGCAGACGCGGGTCTGCGCGACCTCCGCTCGCCTCGGCAATCTCCAGGAGGTCGTGCTTCGCCATCGCACCCACCTGGAGCAGGCGCATGTGCGGCACGCCGCACTCTTCCTGCGCGACCTGCGCCAATATCGCTTCCGCCACCTGATGCGGCTTTTCCCCGGCACCCGGCCGGACGAATATCAGTCGCTGGCGGCGGTCGCGGAGAAGGTGCCGATCGCGGGCCGCGAGGATCTGGAGGCGGCCCTGGCCTGGCTGGTCCGGCTCGCGGCGATCGAGGAGGAGGCCTTGACCGGAGCCATGGCCTATCGCTGGGACCAGGTCTGCGACCGCGCCGGCCTCGCCGCCGAGGACCCGCTTCGGCTGCGTTTCGAGGAAGCGGTTGCGGAGCGCGAGGCGGCGTGAGGCTCTACCGCGCCTACGGGCTCGACCTCGCGTCCGATCGCCCGCTCCCGCTGCGTCCTTCTAAGCCCGAGGCGCAGCCCTCCCTGACGATCGTCTATTCGGATCGCGGCCACGCCCGGCCCCCGTCCGGGCCCGACCGGCGCGAGCTCGTCCGTGCTGGCGCGGACTGGAACTTGCGCTACGACAATCGCGAAGGCGGCTGGATGGCGTTCGAATATTCCGCCGGCGAGCGCCGTCTCCTCGTTTGCGGAAGCGTCCCATGGGAGGCGCTGGAAGGCCCGCTCACCGGGCTCGTCTTCGGAGTGAAGCTTCGGCTGGAGGGAGCGAGCCTTCTCCACGGCGCCTGCCTTCGGGTCGGCGGCCGGGCGGTGGCGATCCTCGGCGGTTCGGGGCACGGCAAGTCCACTCTGGCGGCGGCATGCCTCGCGCTCGGCGCGGAGCTGCTCACCGAGGACCTGCTCCTGCTCCGGCAGGGCGCGAACGGCTTCGAAGCGGAGCCCGGCGCCCCGACTCTTCACCTGCTGGCGGATTCCTGGCGCCATCTGGAGCCCCGCCTTCCGCCGGCCGGCGACAGGGCGCACCTCAACGGCGACGGCAAGGTCCGGCTGGTCCTGCCCGCCGGCTCGGCCGAACCGGTCCGGCTCGCGGCCGTGTACATATTGGAGCCGCCCGGCACCGCCGGCGGGACGCGCCTCGATCGGCTTTCCGGCCCGGAGGCGATCGGCCGGCTGGCAGGCCAGCTTTACGGAAGCGCCTGGATCAGCCCGGTCGCGCCCGCCGACCTCGCCTTCTGCGCCCGGCTGGCCCGCGAGGTGCCGGTCTTCGCTTTGTCGCGGCCCTGGGCGCTGGAAGGGGTGCTGGAAACGGCGGCGCGCCTTGCATGACCCTTGCGGAAGCGCGCGGAGGCAAAGCCCCTCCTCTGAAGGGGAGGGGCTAACCTCCGACCACTTATGCAAAGGTCCCGGCTTTCGGCAGGAAGACGCGGCTTTTCAAACGCCGTGATAGGCGCGGTACCACTCGACGAAGCGGGGCACGCCCTCGTCGATCGAGGTGGTGGGCCTGAAGCCGAGATCGCGCTCGATCGCGCTGATGTCGGCATAGGTGTCGCGCACGTCGCCGGGCTGCATGGACATGAGCTTCTTCTCCGCCTCGCGCCCGCAGGCCTCCTCGATGAGGCCGATCATCCGGGTCAGCTCCTCGGACCGGTGATTGCCGATATTGTAGACCCGGTGCGGCCCCCGGCTTCCGCCGGCCTTGGTCTCGCCGTCGTCGGGCGGCGGGTTGTCCAGGGCGGCGACGACGCCGGTGACGATGTCGTCGATGTAGGTGAAGTCGCGCCGCATATTGCCTTCGCCGAAGACCTGGATCGGCTCGCCGGCGAGGATCGCCTTGGTGAACAGCCACATCGCCATGTCGGGCCGGCCCCACGGGCCGTAGACGGTGAAGAACCTGAGGCCGGTCTGCGGGAGCCGGTAGAGATGGGCGTAGGTCTCGCTCATCAGCTCGTCCGCCTTCTTGGTGGCGGCGTAGAGGGAGAGCGGATGGTCCACCCGGTCCTCCACCCGGAAGGGCAGCGTGTCGTTGCCGCCGTAGACAGAGGAGGAGGAAGCGTAGACGAGATGCTCGCTGCCGCGATGGCGGGCGATCTCCATCAGGTTGAGGTGGCCGACCAGGTTGGACTGGACGTAGGCCCGGGGATTCTCGATCGAGTAGCGCACTCCGGCCTGTGCGCCGAGGTGGACGATCCGGTCGAATTCGATCCCGTCCAACGCCCGCTCGAGCCCCTCGGCGTCGGCGAAGTCGGTCTCGATCGAGGTGAAGCCTTCGCCATGGTCCCGGCGAAGCTTGGAATCGCGGTCCCGCTTCAGGGAGACGCTGTAATAATCGTTGAAATTGTCGATCCCGACGACCTCGTCCCCCCGCGAGAGAAGACGGACGGCGACATGGTGGCCGATGAATCCGGCCGCGCCGGTCACGAGAATTTTCATTGATGGTCCCTGCCGCCCCGGCGGCGATTACGTGACAAAGGAAGTCCGCGCCCCTTAGAGGCGTGGTCCCTGGAAGCCAAGCCGAGTCGCCCGGTCAGGCGGCCGCGGCGGCGTCCGCTTCCCGAGCCTGGAGGAACCAGCGCTCCTCGCCCTCCAGGCCGATCGCGGTGAGCGTGCCGGAGCGGTAGGCGCCGGTATCGAGGGCGATCCGGTTCGGATGCTCCTCGGCGCGCTCGACGATGGTATGGCCGTGGACGACCACGACTCCATGATCGCTGCGGTCCTCGAGAAAGCCTTCGCGAATCCAGCGCAGGTCGCGGCTGACCTGCTTGTCGAGCGCCACTCCGGGCCGGATGCCGGCATGGACGAACAGATAATCGCCGAACCGGAAGCTGTCGTGCATCTCCTCGAGGAAACGGACATGGCTTTCGGGCACCTGCTGGACGAGGCGCTCCATGATCGCGGCGGGAGTCGCGTTCAGCATCCAGCCGCTGCTGAGGCCGTAGCTCTGGGCGCATTCCGTGCCGCCGTAGGCCAGCCAGTGCTGGACGCTGGCGTCGTCGCCGCCGAGAACGCCGAGGAAGAACTCCTCATGATTGCCCTTGAGGAAGACGTTGCGGGCGAATTGCGGCGGCCGGTCGACGAGCAGGTCCACCACTCCGCGGCTGTCCGGCCCGCGATCGACGAGATCGCCCAGGAAAACCAGCCAGGTCTTCGCCGGTCCGCGCCGGGCATTGTCCTCCTCGATTCGGGCGAGGAGGTCGGTCAGGAGGTCGAGTCGCCCGTGGACGTCGCCGATCGCATAGGCGCGCCCGCCCGCCGGGCCGCTGCGGCCGCGGGAGGTTCGGCTCTTCGAGAACAGGCGGCTCAACACTGACGGCAACTCCGGCGACGTTCGGCCGCCGATATTTGGTGTTTTCCCTCAGTTGCAAGCTTTTAGCCGCGCAAAACGCCGGACTCTGGACGGCGAGCGACAAATAAGCTAAGCGGCGCAACGAGATAAAGGCAGCTCGCCTTGGAGGGCGGTGCGGGCACCCTTTCCGCAGGGAGGGGTGTGCGCCGACTCGGCGCATGGGCTGTTCCACGGAAGCCATGCATTGTGTAGAGGGCCTCGGCCCCGATCGGAGAAAGATGAACATGCGAGCGTTTCGGCATGAAGAGCGTAGCTTTTCCTTTTCGGGCCTGATGGCGGGAGCGCTGCTCGCGCTCGCCGCGCTGGCGACCTCGGGCTGCGCGAGCCGCGGCGGCTCCGTCCCCTACGATCCGACCGGCTTCGTCGCTCCGGACGTCCAGGCGCAGCCGGTGGCCAACGCCTCTTATCCGATCGGCGCCCTCGACACGATTTCGGTCTCGGTGTTCCAGGTCGAATCGCTGTCGGGCGACTACAAGGTCGATGCGCAGGGCAAGATCGACTATCCGCTGCTCGGCTCGGTGCAGGCGCAGGGGCGCACGACTCAGGAGCTGCGCCAGCAGCTCGCCGCCAGCCTCAGCCAGAAATATCTGCAGTCGCCCAACGTTCAGATCTCGATCAAGGAACGGGCGGAGCAGACGATCACCGTGGACGGCTCGGTCCGCAACCCCGGTCAGTTCATCGTCAAGGGTCCGACGACGCTGCTTCAGGCCGTCGCCATGGCGAAGGGGACGACCGAAGACGCCAACCCCTCCCGGATCATCGTTTTCCGCACGATCCGCGGCGAGAAGATGGCCGGCGCCTTCGATCTTCAGGACATCCGCCGCGCCAAGTCGGAGGATCCCGTGATCTACGGCAACGACATCATCATCGTCGACGGCAGCCGCGCCCGCCAAATGTATCGCGAGCTCATGGGTTCGCTCCCGTTGCTCTCCATCATCCGCCCCTTCTAAGGCGGCTCGGCTCGAAACACAGGATTCCACGATCATGAACAATCATGGGGGATATCTCCCGAATCAAGGCGCGGGTCCGATCCTGCCCTTCGATCCGAGCGGCAGGCTGCCGGCGCACACCGGTCTCACCGACGTCGCTTTCGGGCGGCCGGCCAAGTCCGAATCCCGTTTCGACATCAACGAGATCTGGCGGATAATCGCCAAATGGTGGTGGCTGATCACGGCCATCGCCGTGACCTGCCTGCTCGCCGCCATCGTCATCTCCCTGATGATCACGCCGCAATATCGGGCCCAGGCCACCATCGAGGTCAACCCGGAGGGCGTTCAGGTCGTCGGCAAGGACATCGGCGACATCCAGCCGAGCAGCGCGGACGACCGCGGCTTCATCAATACCCAGGCCGGCCTCCTCAAGAGCCGCTCGCTCGCGGAGCGGGTGGCGCGCAGCACCAATCTCGCCAATGACGAGAACTTCGTGAGCCAGGACCTGCCGCGGCCGGTGCGCGAGAATGCGGTCGCCGGAATGGTGCAGGGCGCCGTCGCCATCTCTCCGCAGCGCGACAGCCGGCTGATCGCGATCGCGGTCGAGAGCCCCAATCCGGAGCTCGCCGCAAAGCTCGCCAACGCTTATGCCGACAGCTTCATCCAGTCGAACATGGAGCGTCGTTACGAGGCGACCTCCTACGCCCGCAACTTCCTCCAGCAGCGAATCGCCGCGGTGAAGGCCAAGCTCGAGGAAACCGAGCGGGCGCTGGTCGATTATGCCCAGAAGCAGGGGATCATCACCCTTGCGGTCGACACCGGCGGCGCCGGAAGCGTGCGGCAGGAGCAGTCGATCGACGCCGCGACGCTCGTCCAGAACAACAATGCGCTCGCACAGGCGCGCAGCGACCGGATCGCCGCCGAGGGCCGGTTCCGCCAGGCGTCCGGAGCGCAGGCGCGCTCGGCCGCGATCAGCGATCCGACCGTGCAGTCGCTTCAGCAGCAGCGGGCCTCCCTCGAGGCCAAGTACCAGCAGAATTTGGCGCTCTACAAACCCGACTTCCCGGAGATGGTGCAGCTGCGCAACCAGATCGACACGCTGGTCCGGGAGATCGCCAGCCAGAGGCAGAACGTCTCCGGCTCGACTTCCGGCGCTCTCCAGGCGGACTATCAGGCCGCCCTGGCGCGCGAGCGCTCGCTCGAGGCCAAGGTGAACGAGAACAAGGCCGCCCTCATGGATCTGAGGGGGCGGAGCATCCAGTACACCATCCTCCAGCGCGAGGTGGATACCAACCGGAGCCTCTACGACGCGCTTCTCCAGCGCTTCAAGGAAGTCGGCGTCGCCGGCGGAGTTGGCGCCAACGTCGTCTCGGTCGTCGACCGCGCGCAGGTGCCGGGCGGTCCGTTCAAGCCCAACCTGCCGCTGAACATCGCCATCGGGCTGTTCATCGGCCTCCTGCTCGGCTTCGGCACCGCTTTCGCGATCGAATGGATCGACGACACGATCAAGACTCCGGACGATCTCGCCGCCAAGCTCGGCCTCGCCTCGCTGGGAGTCATCCCCGGCGTCGGCAAGGGCCTGGCGGTGCGCGAGCAGCTCGAGGATCCGCGCTCCCAGGTTTCGGAAGCCTATCAGTCGGTCCGGACCGCGCTTCAATTCTCGACCGATCACGGCGTGCCTCGAAGCCTCCTGGTGACCAGCACCAGAGCGTCCGAAGGCAAGTCGAGCACCGCGCTGGCTCTGGCCCAGACTCTCGCCAGCCTGGGGTCGAGCGTTCTTCTGATCGACGCGGACCTGCGCAAGCCGACCTTCCGCGGGCCGAGCTCCACCAGCCAGGGCCTGTCGAGCCT
>DASVTA010000498.1:0-3492 GCA_036387815.1 Allosphingosinicella sp. | reverse complement strand
ATCCCGTCGTCGGAGCTGTTGTGGATCTGGATATGGTCGATCGTCGTGTTGCTTCCGACGCCGCCCATGGTGAGGCCCTGGAGCTCGTTGCCCGGAGCGATGGCGAAGCCCGAATAGCGGATCTGGACGTAGCGCATCGTGCCCGAATTGTCGGTCGCGACGTTGCCGCCGTAGAAGGAGCCGGTGGTGCCTTCGATCACCTGCTGGCAATTGGCGGAGCCGCCGGGAACGGCGGTGTTGCAGTCGCTGATCGGCGCCCGGCCGAGCAATATGACTCCGCCCCAAAGCCCCTGGGTCGAATCCGTGGCCGTGCCTTCGACATTGGCGCGGGCGGTGAAGATGATCGGCTGGCTGGCGCTTCCGTTGGCGCTGATGCGCGAGCCGCGGTTGATCACCAGATAGTCGTTGCCGGACGAGCCGAAGATGGTGACTCCCGCCTGGATGGTCAGGGTCACGGCGTCGCCGCCCGCGAGCGTGCCGTCGCCGCCGACGTCGGTTCCCACGTTGACCGGCCCGGCCAGGGAATAGATCACACCGGGCAGCTTCTGGACCGTATAATCGTCGCTGATCCGCCCGGACATCTCGCAGTTGCGCCATGCCGTCGCGATGATCCCGCGGTCGACCGTGCCCTGCGGGCAGGCGGCGGCGGGAGTGCCATTGCCGGGCGGGGGCGGCGGCGGCGGAGGAGCGGGCGTTCCCGGCACGGGGACGACGATCGTGCCCTCGCCGGGCGAAGCCACGTCTCCGGGCCCGCAGGCCCCGAGCGGAATCAGAGTGGAAAGCAGCAAAATCGAGCGGAAGCGAAGCATCGCGAAGTCCCCTTGTCGGTGTAGAAGTCAGCCCGCTTATGGTGCGAGTCTGTTCCCGGAGGGGATCTAGGGCGATTCTGTGATAGTCGTGTGACAGGGCCGGCTGCTGCAGGGTTTGTCACGAAGAAGCTCATCTTATATTTCAAATATCCCGAAATATCCTTGTCACAATTCGTGGATAACTTCAGACGCTTGCCCGCATCCTCTTGCCACCCCTCAGAAAGACGAACTCCGTCTTCGAGGTATTGCGCATTTCCCAGGCGAGCTCGCCCATCCGCTCCTCGTCGAACTGGCTACCGTTGACGCTGACGATGACGTCGCCCGGCTGCAGCCCCGCCTGCCGGATTTGCGGCAGGCTTTCACCGCCCTTGAGCGCATAGCCGCCGATCCGGCCGTTGGAGACGACCGGCTTCAGCATGTTCCGGAGCACCGCCGCCTCGATCCGCTGCTCGCCGGCCGATCCGTCCGCTTGGAGCGGGCGACCGGGCAAGGCTCCGCCGAAGCGCCTAAGCTCCAGCCTCGCGGCCCGATCCCCGGCGAGGAGGATTGCATAATCCTGCCCCACCTCGGTCAATTTAAGGCCGGGCCGGAAATCCCGGCCGACGGCGACGAGGCGCTGCCCTCCCGATTCCTGGCCGATAATGGCGGCGGGATCCTTCGTTCCGCCGCTCACGCCGTACAGGATGAGGCCGAGCGCGGAACCGGCCATGGGCGCGGCGGCGGCGGCCGGCGGCGGCGCCTGCACCGGCGGCGTGACGGAACCAGGCTCGGCCACGACCGGCGGGAGAGGCTCCGCCTCGGTTGACGCCGAAAGCCACGCACAAGCCCCGGCCACCCCCCCAACCGCCGCGAATATGCCGATCCGAACCGCCGGCGCCCGCGGGCGCGGCTCAGCCGTCATGGTCGAGCGCATAGCCGGCGGATCTCACCGTCCGGATCAGATCCGGGCGGCCGACCACGTTGATCGCCCGCCGGAGCCGGCGGACGTAGACGTCCACCGTGCGGGTCTCGATCTCGCTGTCCCGGCCCCAGACGGCGTCCAGCAGGCGCTCGCGTGAAAAGACGTGGCCCGGATGCTCGAGCAGGTGGCGCAGGAGCTTGAACTCGGTCGGACCGAGCGGCACCGTCTCGCCGCCTCGCCGGACCTTGTGGCTCGCTATGTCGAGCTCCAGATCCTCGAAGCTGAGCACCATTCCGACGAGCGCCGGGCGAACCCGCCGAAGCACCGCCCGGATCCGCGCGACCAGCTCCGGCGGGCTGAAGGGCTTGGTCAAGTAATCGTCCGCGCCGGTCTCGAGCCCCCGAACCCGGTCCGCTTCCTCGCCGCGCGCCGTCAGCATGATGATCGGCAGGTTCGCCGATTCGGGCGATCGACGAAGGCGGCGGCAGACTTCGATCCCCGACAGTTCCTCGAGCATCCAGTCCAGCACGACGAGATCGGGGGACGCTTCCACCGACAGCAGCAAGGCTTCCTCGCCGCTGGGCGTGTGGACGACGTCGAACCCCTCCTTTTCGAACGTCCAGCGGAGGAGCTCCGCCATTGCGGGATTGTCTTCGGCGAGGAGGAGGCGGGTGCTAGCCACGGGCACTTGTCCGCCGGGGCGCACAGGGCCCGGCGGCCGATCGGCGCGGTGCCGCCGGGCCTCGCCGGGCCGCTTGCTTCCACCGCGCCATCGTCGCCATTCTCTCGCCCTTCGCCATTACGATAAGGCGGAGTGCGCCAGTTTCATGACAGGCGTGTGAAAGCGGCGGGACGCAGCCGAGGCGACGCTGGAGCTAGACCCTATCGATATTCAGCTTGGGATATCCTTAAATCCTCCCCTGCCTTTGCAGGGGAGGGGGACCACCCAAAGGGTGGCGGAGGGGCCTTTTCTGACACCGAAGAACCCCTCCACCGTGCTTCGCGCGGTCCCCCTCCCCCGGAAATTCGGGGGAGGATTTAGGGCGAACAGCGCTGATGGCCGATAAGGCCTAGAAGAACAGCCCCGCCGGGATCAGCATCAGGCCGAGCAGCACCGGCAGGCAGCCCCAGCCGAACTTCAGGCAGCCTCCGCGCGCGGGATCGGGCATCCCAGAGCGCCCGGCCTCATTGTCGAGCGCATGGGGAGGCGCCTCCAGCCCGGGAGGGCTGATTTGAGTGACCTTGTCGGCCCCCGTGCCGCGCGTGGGATCGGAGCCCTCCCCGCTCATGTCATTGATAGCCACGCTCGCTCTCCCGCTCTTCGGCGGCGTCCTTTTGCGCCTGCTCCATTTCTTCCTGCGCCGGTTCCGGCTCAACCTGGACGAGGGCGTCCTCTCCGGCCTCGCCCGTCCCTTCCTTTCGTTCCATGGTTCTCTTCTCCTCAATCATGTTGCGAAGCGGCGGATTGGCGCGCGCCGATCCCCGCCGGTGGCGCCGGGGCCGCTGCAGCAGGCTTCGGGCAAGTCCGCCGGCCATCTCGGCGCCGGCCGCGGCCGCGACCAGAGGCAGCAGCAGCGGCTGGGTCTGGGCCTGGAGGAAGAGGCTCGTCCGGCGAACGAACACGTCCTGCGCTCCGTGGCTTTCGCCGTCGGCTTTCGCTTCGTAGAGATTGTCGCGCTTGGCGGGATCGCCCGCATCGCCCGGCTTCTGCTGGGCTCCCACTCCGAAGGCTTCCATGGCGAGATCGGTGGCCCGGGGCGCCAGCCGGCCGGCGAGGGAGAT
>DASVTA010000497.1:0-2174 GCA_036387815.1 Allosphingosinicella sp. | reverse complement strand
CGTCAGGGCGAAGCGCTGTGGGAGGCGCTGGAGCGGCTGCCGAAAGGATCCGGCGTGGTCTTCCGCCATTACTCCCTTGCGCCGGCCGAGCGGCGCAAGCTGTTCGAGCGCGTGCGCCGGGTCGCGAAGCGCCGCCGCCTGCTCCTGCTCGCCGGCGGCAAGGGCCTGCGGGCCGACGGCGTGCATGGCGGCCGGGGCGGATTCAGCGCGTCGGCGCACGGGCTGCGCGAATTGAAGACGGCGGAGCGGTCCGGCGCGAGGCTCGTCTTCCTGTCGCCAGCCTTTCCAACCCGTTCCCACCCGGGGGCGCCGACGCTCGGGCCGGTGCGGTTCGGCCTGATCGCAAGCCAGGCCCGAATTCCGGTGATCGCCCTTGGTGGAATGGACGGGCGAAAGGCTCGGCGGCTTCCGCATATCTACGGCTGGGCCGGGATCGACGCCTGGCTTGCCTCCCCATCGAAGATGGGGAGGGGGGTGCAGGCGGGTCGGCATGCCGGGGGCATGCCGAGAGCCGGAACCGGCTGCCTAGCAGCCGTCGGGCGAAGCATGGTGGAGGGGTAGCTGCCGTGTGGCTGGTGGTTCGCGAAGGGATTCGTTCCGGCCTGCGCCTTCTACCCCTCCACCACACTTCGTGTGGTCCCCCTCCCCATGCTCCGCATGGGGAGGCAGATTAGAAGCGGAAGGCGGTGCCCAGATAGACGGCCTGGCTGTCGCGGCGCGGGTCCGCCAGCGCCTCCAGCCGGTCCCGCTGGATCTTGTAGCGAACCCCGCCGGTGACATCGAGGTTGCGGGCGATCCGGTAGGAACCGCCGACTCCGACCGTATAGCTCTCGTCCTCGGCGATGATCCGGGGCGTGTTCGGATCGACCTTGGCGACTCCGGCCTCGGCGCGGGCGGTGAAGCGGCTGCCCGAATAGCTCACTCCGACTTCCGCCGCCTTGCGGCCGCCGGGAAGCGCTCCGCCCTTCACCCGGTCGACGTCGCCGGAAAGCGCGAAACGCTTCCAGCCGACGGAGGCGCCGAGATTGTAGACGGTTGGCGTGATCGCGGTGACCGGAGTGGCCGACACGTCGACGGCGCGGCGCGGAGCCCCGGCAGGGGCTGCGGCGCGCGCTCGGATGGCGACGCGGATCGACTGGCTCCGGTTGACCGAGGTCGGCGCCGGAGTGAATCGGAAGCTGTTCGCCTGGACCCCGCGGCGGGCAAGCTCGGCGGCCAGGCGCGGATCCGAGACGGCCGGAGTGAAGGTGCCGGCCCGGAGCGACGCCGCCGGGCGCGCTTTCTTCGCGGGCTGGGTGTTCGCGGCCAGGGCAGGAGTCAGCACGAGAGCGAGCGCGACGAGCGCCGAGCCTCCCACCGCACCGATGCCTCCGAGCTTCACGTTCACGACTCCCGACTCCCGTAACGCAGCGGATGTAGTACGTCCGCCCCGGTCAAACCAGCGGAGCGGGGGAGCGCGGCACGAATCGTTCCGGCATGTTGCATCTTTTCCACAACCCCACCTTGACGTGGCAGCACAACATTCTTCGCGGCGATTGGCTCCACCCGCCCCGAGAGACGGCTTGCCGCCCGCGTGGCGCGTTCTATAACGGCGCTCGACCCCTGTAGTTTCCAAGGACACAAGCTTCATGCGACGCGCTGCTATTCTGGCCCTGACGATCGTCGGCGCCTTCGGCCTTTCAGGCTGCGACTTCGTTCGCGAAGACATCAACAAGTCGCTCGGGCGCAGCAGCGGCGACCGGGTCCGCGAGGCCGACCTGGCGGCCTCGAAGGTCACGACCATCGGGGTGAATTCCTATCTGTGGCGCG
The DNA here is from genome assembly GCA_036387815.1 of Allosphingosinicella sp. GTDB lineage: Bacteria > Pseudomonadota > Alphaproteobacteria > Sphingomonadales > Sphingomonadaceae > Allosphingosinicella. The sequence continues at coordinate 365 of DASVTA010000497.1, read as the reverse complement.
CGGCGCTCGAGACCCTTTCCTTTGCCCCGATGGCGCAGGTCGATTCCAACGGCGGCGTGATGGTCACCGACTGGTACACCAACCCGGGCTCGCCCAACGAGCGGGTCAAGGTCACCGCCACGATCCTCGATCGCGACCTTCGCGCCGACGCGCTCCGGGTCGCCGCCTCGCGTCAGGTGATGCAGGGCGGACAATGGGTCAACGCGCCGGTCGCGGCGGCCACGGTCCAGAAGCTCGAGGAAATCATCCTCACCCGCGCCCGCGATCTCCGCCGGAACGCCATCGCCAGCTAAGGAGCAAGCCTGAAATGGCGGCGCGTTTCAACCCGCTCGAGGCCGACGCGCGCTGGCAGCAGGTGTGGGAAG
>DASVTA010000496.1:0-2688 GCA_036387815.1 Allosphingosinicella sp. | reverse complement strand
GCCGCGCCTGCTCCAGCGCCTCTCCCACGCGTCCGAGCGCCGCCAGCTCCCGAACCGCGCTCTGGCCGCGCCAGCTGAAGGCGGAATTGCCCTGCTGTCCCGTAAGCAGAATCCGGGAGCCCTCGGCCGCCATCGCCCTCGCCATCGAGTCGAACGGCAACAGGTTGGTGGCGTTCTTGGACGGGGTCGCGGAGTTTAGATGGAAGAGGCCGGCCGCCTCCAGCACCGAGCGTCCGCCGGGGGCGACGAGCCGATGCTCGATGTTGGGATAGGCCGCCGCGACCGCCCGCGCGTAGTCGCTGTCGTCGCTGTCCCAACCGGGCCGCTCGAACCTGGCGAGGCCCGGCTCCGGAACCCAGGTGTAAGCGGTGAGGCTGGCGGGGGCGAGCAGGCGCGCCGCCGCCGCCGTCACGGCGCCCGAATCGAGGCCGCCGCTCAGAGTCGTGGAAAGGGGCCCGCGGCTCCGGAGCTGGGACTTGACGGCGGCCATGAACAGCTCCCGCGCTTCCTCGGCATAATCGCCGGGGTCGCGGTGCCGGATCGACGGGCGCCAGTCCGGCCGCCACCACCGTTCGACCCGGAGCTCGCCTCCAGCCCATGTCAGCCGGTGGCCGCCCGGCAGGGCCTTCACTCCGGCATAGGGGGTCGAGCTTCTCTCGATTCCGGAATCGAGCATTCCGGCGAGGGCGGCCAGGTCCGGCTCTCCGGACACCCGAGGATGTGCGAGGAGCGGCCGCAACTGGGGCGAGAGGGCGAGCCCCTGCCCGACGCGCGTCCAGTAGAGCCGCCGCGTCCCGATCGGGTCGACCGCCGCCTCGATTCGTCCGTCGGCCCGGTTCCAGGCGGCAAAGGCGAAATCGCCGGTGATCCGCTCGACGCAAGCGCCGCCCCAGCGGTCGTAGGCCGCGGCGAACAGCATCGAATCGGCCATCGCGCAGCCGATGGGAAAACCCAGCCGCTCCAGCAGCTCGTCCCGGTTGTCGATCCGCGCCTGGCAGACGAACACACGCTCCTCGCTGACGATCGGCTGCGCATCGAACACGTCCTCCGGCACGAAGTCCGGAGCGGCCGACGCCGCGGCGGCGTCCCGCTGCTCCGACCGCCACGACCGCGCGGGGCCGAGCCCGCCCCGAAGCGCCTGCGCCATTCCTTGCATGACCTCGTCGCGAGCGGCCGCGCCGGGCCCCGCCAGAAGGACGAACATCAGTGTGCGGGGATCGGCATCGGCATGGCGCGCTCTTCGCCCGCCGGGCGCTCAAATACAATGGTTGCGGCCGGCCCGCGCCTCCGCCATCGGCGCTTGGAAAGGAGCAGGTTATGGCGGTCAGTGTCCTTCGGCGCGATCCGGACGTGGTTGCCGCGCAGGTCGACGGCGAGCCTCGCCTCCTCCACCTGCGCAGCTGGACCTACATCGCCTTCGACGCGGTCGGCGAGCGCATCTGGACGCTCCTCGCCGAGCCGCTCGACCAGGAAGGGCTCATCCAGGCCCTGCTCGCCGAGTTCGAAGCGGACGAGGCGCAATTGCGTTCGGACGTCGAGACCTTCCTGGGCAAGCTGTACCTCCAGGGCTTCCTGAGCCGCGGCCTCGGCTGACTCCGTCTCCGTCATCCCGGCGAAAGCCGGGACCTCGGGCCGTTAAGGTCACGGCAGGTCTCCCCGAGATCCCTGCTTTCGCCGGGATTACGGGTGACTCACTAAGTCAATGATGCGCGGGCCAGCCCGCCGTCCCGATCCTCGTCCCGGTCGCCCGCATCCCGGCGGCGAGCGCCGCCCGCCCGAGGTCGCACAGCAGCAGCGGCAATGCGAGGAGCGGGGCGAGCCGCTCGAAATGGCGGTCGACCGCGGCCACCGCTTGGTCCGGAAGCCGCTTCCACAATCGGATCCAGGACCAGCTCCTGGCCAGCCGCCGCGCCAGCGCCGGCGGCGGGTCGGGCGAGGCCAGGCCCGGATGCGCGCTGAGAAGCCTCTGCAGGTCCGCGGGCAAGGCGCCCTCCGGCCGCTCGGCGTAGAACCAGCCGCGATGGTGGACCGCGTATCGGCGGCAGCGGGCGAGATGCTCAGGCGAGGTTTCGCGGGGACCGTCATATTCCTGGTGGAACACCCGGCTCAGCTTGCGCTCCAGCCGGGCGGAAGGATCGACGCTGGTCAAATGGCGGCCCGAGTCCGCCAAGGGCTCCCCGAGCGGCAGCTTGAAACGAAGATCGAACGGCAGTGCCGCTTCCAGCGCGCCCACGGGAGCCGCCACTCCGGACTGGCCGAGCCAGCAGGGATCGAGCCCTTCCCACGTCCCCGGCCTTGCCCGCTCGGCGGCGATGGGGAAGGGATCCGCCGGATCCGGGCAGCAGGGCGAGCGCGGGCCGAGCGTGTCCGCGAAGCCGTAGTGCCGAGTCATGGCGAGCCGCCGGGGCCGGTCCAGCCCACCGGCGCGCAGCCTTTCCAGCAGCCCTCGGCTCGGCACCTCGTCCACGTCGAGCAGAAGCACGATATCGTCCCGCGCCGCGTCGCCGAGCGCGAGCCGGATGGCGTTGCGCTGCACGGCGGCGCGGTCGCGCGGGTTCGCCGAAGGAGGCCCGAGCCCGGCCAGCCTGACGTGCCTTATCTTTCCGCGCGCCCAGCCGAAGCGCGCCTCGTGGTCGGCGAAGGTGAACGGCTTGGGCGCCCCGCGATAAGTCTCTCCCGCCTCGACCA
>DASVTA010000495.1:0-3499 GCA_036387815.1 Allosphingosinicella sp. | reverse complement strand
CGCCGCGGAGCGGCGGGAGGTGAGGGTCTTTTCCGCGGACTCAGCAAGACCCTCACCTCCCAAGCCTTTGGCTCGGGCCCCTCCTCTCCCGCGAAAGCGGGAGAGGGTTTCAAACCGCGATCAGCGAGATCTGCCTTCCGTAATCCGCTTCCCCCCGGTGCGTCGCCCGGCGGTAGCTGAAGAATCGGTCCGGCTGCGAATAGGTGTCCTCGCCGAGCGCCTCGATCCGGGTCAGTCCGCTCGCGGCGAGGCGGGAGAGGACGAAGCCCTCGAGGTCGAATTGATGATGCCCCTCGCGGCCGAGGGCGAAGAAGCGCTCGTTCTCCGGGTCCGCCTCCGCGAACCGGCGGAGGAAGCTCTCGTCCACCTCGTAGGAACGGCGGGCGATGCAGGGGCCGACCGCGGCGGCGATCCGGCCGCGCGAGGCTCCGCGCGCCTCCATCTGCGCCACCGTCGCCTCGATCACGCCGCCGAGCGCCCCCTTCCAGCCGGCATGCGCCGCGCCGACGACGCCGGCCTCGCGGTCGGCGAGCAGCACCGGCGCGCAATCGGCGGTGAGGATTCCGAGGATGAGGCCGGGTCGGTCGGTGACCATCGCGTCCGCCTTCGGCCGCCCCTCGTCCGCGAAGGGGGCGGTGACGTAGAGCGAGTCCCGGGAATGGACCTGATGCAGGGTCACGAGATCGGCGCCGGGCTTCACGGCTTCGGCCGCGAGCCGCCGGTTCGCCCGGATGCTCTCCGGATCGTCGCTCGAGCCGAGGCCGACGTTGAGGCCGGCGCAGACGCCTTGCGAGACGCCGCCGCGCCGCCCCAGGAAACCGTGCGCGACTCCGTCCAGCGCCCGGCTTCGGAAGGTTTCTACAATATCAGCTTCCATATCTCGTCTTCGTCCGCCTGCTCGCCGACCATGAACTTGTAGGGACCGACATACGTGAAGCCGTAGCGGCGGTAGAAGGCCTTGGCGCGGTGATTTTCGGTGAAGACCGAGAGGTAGAGGACCGCGGCGCCGCGCCGCCTCGCCTCGCCGATCGCCCATTCCGACAGCGCCTGGGCGACTCCGGCGCCCTGCCAGGCCTTGAGCACGTAGAGCTGCCGGAACTCCAGCGCCGGGCGGGACGGCCGGACGGGCAAGGTGATCGGCCCGAGCTTGACGAAGGCGACCGGCGCCCCGTCCGCTTCGGCGAACCGGACCTGGTGCTCGCCGTCGAGCAGCTCGGCCCGGAAGCCTTCCTCGCTGAGCTGGTCGAGGAAGGCGCTCAGGTCCTCCGGCCGGTAGAGGTGGGCGAAGGTCTCGGCGAAGCTTCGGCGATGAAGGTCGGCCAGCGCCCCCGCATCCTCCGGCGCGGCGTCGCGATAGCGGATCATGAGAAACCCTCCGGATCGGGCCAGGCCGGAGCGGTGAGTCCGAGGACCCGGAACAGAGTGCCCATCTGTTGTGGCGAAACGAGGCGATTCGTGGCGATTCCTAACGATTCGTGGCGTTCCGGTGCATTCCTCGCCAGTGCCTCTCTCCTCGCGTCGATTCCCAGCCTCAAGAGCCAATCCCCCTGCGCCACCGGGCCGTGGACCGCGGCTCCGGCCTCGGCCGCGGCCCTTGCCAGCGAGTCGAAATCGACATGGGCGGTGAGGTCCGATTCGCCCGGCTCTATCCACGGATCCGCATATTCATGCAGCCGCACGGCCTGAAGGGTCTCTCCCGCCGAGAGGCGATCATGGCCGTAATCGACTATCAGCGCCGCGCCCCCATGCATAATTATGCGTCGGGCGAGCAGCCGCGCATAAGCGAGCGAGGCCGGCGATGTCTCCAGCACCGTCCCCGGCGGCGCGTCGCGGACGTGGAGCGGGATCGCGGCGGCCGGCACCGGCGGACCGGCGGCGGGAACGAAGCGGTCGCCCTCAACGGCAACGAAGCGCTCCCGCCAGCCGCTCCCGGTGGCGACGATCTGCCGGACGGGAAGCGCGTCGAAAAATTCGTTGGCGACGGCGAGGACCGGCCCGTCGTCGGGCAGTGTGGAGAGATCGTCATGCCACTCCGCTTCGGGCACCCGGGCGGCCTGGGCGCCGCGCAGGACGGGGCTGGTCTCGACGAAATGAACCTTCGGCTCGAGGCCCGCGGCACGCATCGCCCTCAGCGCGTCGGCGGCGAGGGTGCCGCGGCCGGGGCCGAGCTCGACGTAGCGGACGCCTTGCGGGCGCCCGGCGCGGTGCCACAGATCGGCCAGCGCGAGGCCCACCAGCTCGCCGAACATCTGGCTGATCTCGGGCGCGGTGGTGAAGTCGCCCGAGGCGCCGAGCGGATCGCGGGTGGCGTAATAATGGGCGTTGGCGATCGCCATATATTCGGCGACGCAGATCGGGCCCTGGGCGGCGATCAGGCGCCGGAGGCGGTCGGCTAGGGTCCTTCGATACGGCATTTCGACTTCGCTCGATGCCTACTCAGGATGAGGGGTTTCGAGCCTGTGCTTTCCGCTCATCCTGAGTAGCGGCTGAGCCTGGCGAAGACGCGTATCGAAGGACAGGCTCAAGCCACGCTCTCCGTCCCCGCGATCGGCTCCACCCTTTGCCGCCGCCCCTTCGCGGTGGCGATCAGCCAGACGCCGCCGAGGATCATCGGAACGGTCAGCGTCTGGCCCATGGTGAGGCCCCAGGGCAGGTTCTCGAGACCCGTGTCGGGCTGGCGGACGAGCTCGACCAGCATACGGCTGAGCCCGTAGACAAGCAGGAAGGCGCCGACGAGCTTGCCGGGCTGGTAGCGGGCCTCGGTCTTCCAGAACAGGAACCAGAGGATGAGGAAGAGGAGGATGCCCTCCAGTCCGGCTTCGTAGAGCTGGCTCGGGTGGCGCGGCACCTCGCCCCCTGCAGGGAAGATGATCGCCCAGGGCACGTCCGTGGGCCTTCCCCAAAGTTCGCCGTTCACGAAATTGGCGAGCCGGACAAGGAAGATCCCGAACGGCGCGCAGCAGGCGACGTAATCGTGGACCCGGAGCCAGTCGAGCTTGTGCTTGCGCGCCAGCCAGAGGATTCCGAGGGTGGTGCCGATGACCCCGCCGTGGAACGACATGCCGCCGTCCCAGAGGCGCAGGATCTGGACCGGATCGGAGAAGTAGAATTCGGGGCGGTAGAAGAGCACGTAGCCGAGGCGGCCGCCGAGGATGATGCCGAGCGTCGCGTAGAAGACCATGTCGTCGGCGTGGCGCCGAGCCATCGGCGCCCCGGGACGTTCGATCAGCTTCATCAGATACCACCAGCCGAGGAGGATTCCGGCGAGATAACCGAGCGAATACCAGCGCAGCGGGAAGGGCCAGTCGAACAGGGTGGGGCTGAGGCCGAGATCGGTGAACCGCACATAATCGCCGATGGCCGTCGACAGACTTGTCAGTAAAGCATCCATCAAAGGCTTCCCACTCCCGATAGAGGCCCTAATAGAAGGGCCCAGAGGAAACGGAAAGGGAGAGTAGGATGCCCAGTGAGCTGGACCGCAGGTTCGACGCGGTGCTGG
>DASVTA010000494.1:0-15128 GCA_036387815.1 Allosphingosinicella sp. | reverse complement strand
CATGCTGAACTTGTTTCAGCATCCAGACTGGAGGCGGCCAAGCGGGCCGATAGCTGGACCCTGAAACAAGTTCAGGGTGACGGCAGGATGCGTGACTCGACGGTCAGCCTCCCGCCCCGCCCCCTCAAACCAGGCTCACCTTGCCTCCGGCGTGGCGCTCCAGCCGCCCCGCCAGCTCGAGCTCCAGAAGAACCGTGTGGACGATCGCCGGAGGCTGACCCGACTGGCGGATGACCTCGTCGACCGGCACCGGAGTGGCGTTGAGCAGGCCCGCCACCGCCCGGCGGGCGTCCTCGTCCGCGTCCGCAGGCACCCTCGGAATTCCGTAATCCCGCTCGGGCTGGCGCAAGGGCCGGATTCGGGAGGGGCTGAGCGCCTCCATCACGTCCTCCGCCGACTGGACCAGGGTCGCGCCTTCCCGGATCAGCAGATTGCAGCCCTGAGCCCTGGGATCGAGCGGCGAGCCCGGCACCGCCATCACCTCGCGCCCCGCCTCGGCCGCGAGCCGCGCGGTGATCAGGGAGCCCGAGCGCGGCGCCGCCTCCACCACCACCGTTCCGTAAGCGAGGCCGGCGATGATCCGGTTGCGCGAGGGGAAGTGGCGCGCGTGCGGCTCGACCCCGGGCGGCTGCTCCGAGACGACCAGCCCGCGCTCCGCGATGGCGCGCTGCCGGGCCTCGTTCTCGGGCGGGTAGACGATGTCGAGTCCTCCGGCGTCGGCGGCGATGGGTCCGGTATCGAGGGCGCCGTCATGGACGGCGGAATCGATCCCCCGCGCGAGCCCGGAGACGACGACCGTTCCCCCTTCCCCCAGCGCCTGGGCGAGCGAGCGGGCGAAGCGGCATGCGGCGGCCGAGGCGTTGCGGGCGCCGACCACCGCCACCGCCGGCCGTGCGAGCAGGCTCGAATGCCCCTTGACGATCAGGGCCGGAGGCGCCGTCTCCAGCTCCGCCAGGAGCGCCGGATATTCGCCTTGGCCGAGGAAAAGATAATGGGCGCCCAGCCGCCCGACCTGCTCGATCTCCCATTCGATCGCCGAGCGGGAGGCCAGCCGGGGCGCTCGGCCGCCGCCGCGGGCGGCGAGCTCGGGTATCGCCTCGAGCGCCGCGGTGGCGGAGCCGAAGCGGGCGAGCAGCTGGAAATAGGTGATCGGACCGATATTTTCCGAACGGATCAGCCTCAGCCGGGCGATCTGATCGGCGGGCGCCTCAGGCACGGCGGCCGACCCGCGCTTCGGTGCCGGCGAAGAGGCGGGCGATGTTGTCGCCGTGCTTCCAGAACACGAGCAGAGTGAAGCCGAGAAAGAGCAGAGCGAGATCGAAGCGGCCAAGCAGCGCCGCGGCCGGCGGCATCGCGGCGGCGGCCGCGAGTCCGCCCATGGAAGAGTAGCGGCTGAGGGCAAGCACTCCTATCCAGGTCGCGGCGTAAGCGGCGGGCGCGGCCCAGCCCAGGCCGTCCGCAACGACGAAGCCGACGACGATCCCGAAATAGGTCGCGACGCCCTTTCCGCCGGCGAAGCGCAGCCAGACCGGCCACAAATGGCCGGCCATGGCTCCAATGGCGGCGAGTTGCACGGTACCCGGAAAGAACCCATCGGCGCCGAGGAGGGCGGCCGTGCCCTTGGCCGCGTCGAGCAGCAAGGTAGCGGCGGCCAGACCCTTTCGGCCGGTCCTGAGCACGTTGGTGGCGCCGATATTGCCGGATCCGATCTTCCTCAGATCGCCCCCGCCGGTCAGGCGGGTGAGGACGATCCCGAAGGGGATGGAGCCCAGCGCATACCCCAGGAGCAGGGCGGTCAAAGGTTCGACGATTACTTGCATGTCCGAGATCCCCGCCGGAACTTTAGCAAAACGCAAAGCGGAAGCAACATTTTCATCGGAAGACGAGGAACGGCGCCGCCTTGCCGCCGTCCGCTCTGCCGCTAAAGCGGGCGCGTGACCAGTGTCCGACCCCTCCTCGTCTTCGATTCCGGAGTCGGCGGCCTCTCCGTCCTCGGAGCGATCCGGGCGCTGCTTCCGGCCGGGCCGCTGGTCTACGCCGCCGACAGCGCGGGTTATCCCTACGGCACCAAGCGCCCGGCGGAGATCGAGGCGCGGGTGCCCGCGCTTCTCGGCCGGCTCGCCGAGCGGTTCGATCCGGAGCTGATCGTGATCGCCTGCAATACCGCCTCCACGATCGCGCTGGACGCCGTTCGGACGGCGCTCGACCTGCCGGTCGTTGGAACCGTGCCGGCGATCAAGCCGGCGGCCGAGCTGTCGGTGACCCGGGCGATCGGGGTGCTCGGCACCGAGGCGACCGTGCGCCAGCCTTATGTGGATCGGCTTTCGGCCCAATTCGCCGCCGACTGCACCGTCCTTCGCCACGGTTCGGCCGAGTTGGTGGAGTTCGCCGAGTCGAAGCTGCGCGGCGAGGCGCCGGACCCAAAGGCCTGCCGCCGCGCCCTGGACGGCCTCTTCGAGCAGCCGGGCGGGGACCGGATCGACACGATCGTCCTCGCCTGCACCCACTTCCCACTGGTCGAGGAGGAGCTGAAGGCTGCCGCCGGCAGGTCCGTCCGGTTCGTCGACGGCAAGGAGGGGATCGCCCGCCGAACCGCTTGGCTTGCCCGGGATCTGAGCTGGCCGGCCGAGCCGCCGGAAGGGGTGGCGCTTTTCACCGGCCGGGACACGGACGTCGATGCCTACCGGCCGGGCCTGGCCCGCTACGGGCTGACCCGAGTCGAAAGGCTCTGAGTTCCACGCCCGCACGGTCTAGCCAATCGGCTGTCAAATCGGCTAATAAGGGCCAAGGGACCTCGGGGAGCAGGCGTGGACTACAACCGCATCTTTGCGCAGGCGATCGACCGGCTGCATGCCGAAGGGCGCTATCGCGTGTTCATCGACATCCTCCGCAACAAGGGCGCCTTTCCCAACGCGCGCTGCTTCGCCGGGCATAACGGCCCCAAGCCGATCACCGTCTGGTGCTCCAACGACTATCTGTGCATGGGCCAGCACCCGGACGTGGTCGAGGCGATGGAGCAAGCGCTGCACGACGTCGGCGCGGGATCGGGCGGAACCCGCAACATCGGCGGCAACACCCATTATCATGTCGAGCTGGAGGCCGAGCTCGCCGATCTCCACGCCAAGGAATCGGCGCTCCTCTTCACTTCGGGCTACGTCTCGAACGAGGCGACCCTCTCCACCGTCGCCAAGCTCCTGCCCGGCTGCATCATCTTCTCGGACGAGCTCAATCACGCCTCGATGATCGCGGGCATCCGCGCCTCGGGCTGCGAGAAGAAGGTCTTCCGGCACAACGATCTCGATCATCTCGAGGAGCTGCTCGCTTTGGCGGACCCGGAGGCGCCCAAGCTGATCGCCTTCGAGAGCGTCTATTCGATGGACGGCGACGTCGCTCCGATCGCGGCGATCTGCGACCTCGCCGACCGGTACGAGGCGATCACCTATCTCGACGAGGTCCATGCCGTCGGCATGTACGGCCCGCGCGGCGGCGGGATCTCCGAGCGCGACGAGGTCGCCCGCCGGGTCACCATCATCGAGGGAACGCTGGGCAAGGCGTTCGGAGTGATGGGCGGTTACATCGCGGCGGACCGCAACATCGTCGACGTGGTGAGGAGCTACGCGCCCGGCTTCATCTTCACCACGTCGCTGTCGCCGGTCCTGGTCGCCGGGGCGCTGGCGAGCGTGAAGCACCTCAAGGCCTCGAGCGCCGAGCGCGAGGCTCAACAGCTGAATGCGCAGAGGCTCAAGTCGATCTTCGAGGAGGCGGGACTGCCGGTCATGAAGTCGACCACCCACATCGTTCCGCTGATGGTCGGCGACCCGGTCAAGGCCAAGAAGATCAGCGACATCCTGCTCGCCGAATATGGCTGCTACGTCCAGCCGATCAATTATCCGACCGTCCCCCGCGGCACCGAGCGCCTGCGCTTCACCCCGGGCCCGCGCCACGACGAGGCGATGATGCGCGAGCTCGCCAAGGCGCTGGTCGAGATCTGGGACCGGCTGGAGCTTCGAGCGGCGGCTTAGTCCTTCGACCCGTCCGTCCTTCGATACGCCGGTTCGACAAGCTCACCGGCTACTCAGGATGAGCGGTGGGAACCAACCCGGTTCGACAAGATCACCGGCTACTCAGGATGAGCGGTGGGAACCAAACTCGACCGCTCATCCTGAGTAGGGACTGAGCGAAGGCGAAGGCCCGTATCGAAGGACCGCCCGTCGATCGCTAGTGGTAGAAATCAAATTCTTCCCCTACTGCATGTGTGTCATTCCACATGCGGAGTTCCAAGCGTGGCCGAGCGCATCGCCATCGTCGCCGATCATGCCGCCTTCGAGATGAAGATGCTTCTGGTCGAGCATCTGCGCTCAGGCGGCCATGACGTGCTCGACCTCGGCACCGCGTCGGCCGACAGCGTCGATTACCCCGATTACGGCTACCGGATGGCGGACGCGATCGCGTCCGGCGAGGCTCAGCGCGGGGTCGCCCTGTGCGGCTCGGGCATCGGCATCTCCATCTCGATCAACCGCCATCCCGCCTGCCGCTGCGCGCTCGTGTCCGAAGGCCTCTCGGCCCGCCTCGCCCGCGACCATAACGACGCCAACGTCGTCGCCATGGGCGCCCGGCTGATCGGGATCGAGGCGGCGCGCGACATCGTCGACCAGTTCCTCGCCGCCCCGTTCGGCGGGGGCCGCCACCAGCGCCGGGTCGACAAGCTTTCCAACCCCGTCTTCGCCAGGGAAAATGCATGAGCAGCCGTTCCGCCTTCGATTTCGCAGACGTCCAGCATTCGGGCTTCTTCACCGGCCGCCTCGGCGAGGCCGACGGCGCCGTCGCCCAGGCGATCGCCGCCGAGCTCGACCGGCAGCAGAACCAGATCGAGCTGATCGCGTCGGAGAACATCGTCTCGAAAGCGGTGCTGGAGGCGCAGGGCTCGGTCCTGACCAACAAATATGCGGAGGGCTATCCGGGGCGCCGCTATTACCAGGGCTGCGCGCCCTCGGACGTGGTCGAGACCTTGGCGATCGAACGGGCGAAGCAATTGTTCGGCTGCGGCTTCGTCAACGTCCAGCCGCATTCTGGCGCACAGGCCAACGGGGCGGTGATGCTGGCGCTGGCCAAGCCCGGCGACACCATCCTCGGGATGTCGCTTGACGCGGGCGGCCACCTCACCCACGGCGCCAAGCCCGCGCTTTCGGGCAAGTGGTTCAACGCCGTCCAATACGGCGTGCGCCGAGACGACGACCTGATCGACTTCGATCAGGTCGAGGCTCTGGCGAAGGAGCACAGGCCTCGGCTGATCATCGCCGGCGGCTCGGCCTATCCGCGCCACATCGACTTCGCCCGCTTCCGCGCCATCGCCGACGAGGTGGGGGCGATCTTCATGGTCGACATGGCCCATTTCGCCGGACTCGTCGCGGCGGGCGAGCACCCTTCCCCCTTCGGCCACGCCCATGTCGTCACCACCACCACCCACAAGACCCTTCGCGGCCCGCGCGGCGGGATGGTGCTGACCGACGACGAGGCCATCGCCAAGAAGATCAATTCGGCCGTCTTCCCGGGCCTCCAGGGTGGGCCGCTGATGCACGTCATCGCCGCCAAGGCGGTCGCCTTCGGCGAGGCCTTGCAGCCCGAGTTCAAGAGCTACGCCCGGGCCGTCATCGCCAATGCCAGGGCGCTTGCCGGCCGCCTCAAGGAGCGCGGCGCCGACCTCGTCTCGGGCGGCACCGACACGCACCTCGCCCTGGTCGACCTGAGGCCGCTCGGGATCACCGGCAAGGACGCCGACGAAGCGCTCGAGCGCTCCTCCATCACCTGCAACAAGAACGGGATCCCCTTCGATCCCCTGCCCCCGGTCAAGACCAGCGGGATCCGCGTCGGCTCGCCCGCCGGAACCACGCGCGGCTTCGGCGCTCAGGAGTTCCGCGACATCGCCGACATGGTGGCGGACGTGCTCGAAGGCCTCCGCGACAATGGCGAAGAGGGCAACGGCGGGGTCGAGGCCGAGGTGAAGGGCCGTGTCCGGGCGCTTTGCGCGCGATTCCCGATTTATCAGGACGCTTGATGCCGTCTCTTCCCCCGTTCGTGTCGAGCGAAGTCGAGACACCCTTTCGAGCGCAGCCGAGAACCGGCCTCGGCTTCGCTCGGCAGGGCCCCTCGACTTCGCTCGGGGCGAACGGATTTTACCGGGCCTGTTGACCGATGAGATGCCCTTTCTGCTCCCATGAGAACAGCCAGGTCAAGGACAGCCGCCCAACCGAGGACGGGGCCTCGATCCGCCGCCGCCGGCAGTGCGAGGAGTGCTCGGCCCGGTTCACCACCTTCGAGCGGGTCCAGCTTCGCGACCTCACCGTCGTCAAGGCCGGCAATCGCCGCGAGCCGTTCGACCGGACCAAGCTCGAACGCTCCATTTCCATCGCCTGCCGCAAGCGGCCGGTGCCGCAGGAACGGATCGACCGCCTCGTCTCCTCGCTCCAGCGCCAGATCGAGACCAGCGGCGACAGCGAGATCGCCTCGACCCGGATCGGCGAGCTGGTAATGGACGGCCTCAAGGCCCTCGATCCGGTGGCCTACATCCGCTTCGCGTCGGTTTATAAGGATTTCACCGAAGCCAGGGATTTCGAGGAGTTCGCGGGGAGCGTCGGGGAGGCTGCAAGCGAGTGATCGGTCCTTCGATGCGAGGCTTCGCCAAGCTCAGCCTCTACTCAGGATGAGCGGTGGAGTGATGTGGCTCTCGCTCATCCTGAGTAGCCATTGAGCCTGGCGAAATGGCGTATCGAAGGAACGGTGAAGGGCACATACGATCTCCGAATTCGACACCGCGCCCGCTTGTCCCCTCCCGCTCATCCTGAGTAGGAACCGAGCCCGGCGAAGGCCCGTATCGAAGGACCGCACTTCGTGGATTTCTACGCTTATCTGCTGAGATGCGCCGACGGGCATTATTATTGCGGGCACACGGACGACCTCGACGCCCGCGTCGCTCAGCATCAGAGCGGCGCCATCCCGGGCTACACGCACAAGCGCCGCCCGGTGCAGCTCGTTTGGGCTGACCGATTCCCCGACCGCGACAGCGCTTTCGCCGCCGAGCGGCAGATCAAGGGCTGGAGCCGGGCCAAGAAGGAGGCACTGGTCAGGGGAGACTGGGAAGCCCTGCGGGAATTGGCGAAGAGGAAGCCGGTCCTTCGAGACGCCGGTTCGACAGGCTCACCGGCTCCTCAGGATGAGCGGCTTGTTGCTGACCCCGCTCATCCTGAGGAGGGACTGAGCCCCGGCGAAGGCCCGTCTCGAAGGACCCCCGCAATCGTCCTCGTCCGTCCCCAGCTCGGCGAGAATATCGGCAAGGCGGCGCGGGCGATGCTCAACTTCGGCCTTACCGACCTGAGGCTTGTCGCACCCCGGGACGGGTGGCCCAATCCATCGGCGGGACCGGCCGCGTCCGGCGCCGACGTCGTGCTGGAGCGGGCCAGGGTATTCGACACGGTGGCCGAGGCGGTGGGCGACTGCGCCCACGTCTACGCCACCACGGTGCGCAAGCGCGGGCTGGTGGTTCCGGTGGTGGATCCGGAGGAGGCCGCCCGCGAGATCCGGGCACGGCCGGAAGCCTCGGCTATCCTGTTCGGAGCCGAGCGGTCGGGGCTGGAGACGGACGAGGTCGCGATCGCCGCTAAGATCGTCACCGTCCCGGTCAATCCGGACTTCACCTCGCTGAACCTCGCCCAGGCGGTGATCCTGATCGCCTACGAATGGTCGAAGCACGAGTCGCTAGCAGTCCCGACGCTGGGCGACCCCGCGGAACCCAGGGCCAGCCACGACCAGCTCGAAGGGCTGATCGGCCAGCTCGACGAGGCGCTGGTAGCAGCGGGCTATTTCTACCCGCCCGACCGCACCCCCGTCACCCGCCACACGATCCGCACCATCCTGACCAAGGCGGGCTGGTCGACCCGCGAGGTGCAGGCGATGCGCGGGATCGTCCGAACTCTCGTCAGGCCGAGGCGGCGGGGTAAGGATCGATAGGCAACGTTCCTCCCCGAACTCGTTCGGGGAGGGGGACCAGGCGAAGCCTGGTGGAGGGGCAATTCTGACTCCGCATTTCCCCTCCACCACGACGCTTCGCGCCGCGGTCCCCCTCCCCCAGGCAAGCTGGGGGGAGGAATAAGGCGACGCCTACGCCCTCGTCGAGTCGAAGCGGCCGAATTCGTAAGTGATCGAGGCCTCGACCAGCCGCTCGTACAACTCGGCAGCCGTGTCCTCCGGAACCCCATGCTCCCCCGCCAGCCTCGCCACGTTGGCCAGCACCTGCGCCTTGCGGCCCTCGTCGCGCACCGCCGCGCGGTCCGGCTTGATGCGGGCGGCGGCGTCCATGTAGCGGAAGCGCTCGCCGATCAGCCGGACGATCTGCTCGTCGAGTCGGTCGACGCCGTTGCGGACCTCGGCCATGGTGGTGCAGGCGTGCGGAGGAGTTCGCTCGATACTCATCCGACCTGCTTTAGCGGCCTCCAAATGCCTGTCGAGGTTGACTTTGGCGCCTCCACGCGCCATCTGCCGCGCTTCGCAATTGGCCCCGCACCCCCGGTGAAGCGGTGGCCGCGCAGTACAGCAGGTACTGCGGTGCGGTTCCGGGGAACATAGCAACCAAGCAGATTGGACCTGAGATGAGCAAGCGCAGCAGCGCCAAGTACAAACTCGACCGCCGGATGGGCGAGAACGTCTTCGGACGCCCCAAGAGCCCGGTCAACAAGCGCGAATACGGTCCCGGCCAGCACGGCCAGCGCCGCAAGGGCAAGATGTCCGACTTCGGCATTCAGCTTCGCGCCAAGCAGAAGCTGAAGGGCTATTACGGCGACGTCACCGAGAAGCAGTTCAAGCGCACCTATACCGAGGCCGCCCGGATGAAGGGCGATACCGGCCAGAATTTGATCGGTCTCCTGGAGCGCCGGCTCGACATGATCGTCTACCGCGCCAAGTTCGCCCCCACCATCTGGGCGGCGCGCCAGCTGGTCAGCCACGGCCACATCCGGGTCAACGGCACCAAGTGCAACATCGCCTCGCGCCGGGTGAACGTCGGCGACGAGATCACGCTTGGTTCCAAGGCGCAGGAGATGGCGCTGGTGATGGAGGCCCAGGGCCTCGCCGAGCGCGAGATCCCCGAATATGTCGCTCCCGACGGCACCGCCAAGGCGACCTTCACCCGTGTTCCGACGCTGGACGAGGTTCCCTATCCGGTCCGGATGGAGCCGAACCTGGTGGTCGAGTTCTACTCGCGCTGATCGATCGGTCCGACGGACTCTTGGGGGCGGTCCTGCGGGGCCGCCCCTTTCGTTTGGCCGCGCCCGGATCTAAGCGGACGTTCATCGCAAAGGGTATGCCGTGAGCGACGACATAGCAGCGCGCTATCCGCAGGTCGCCGGCAAGCCGGTGGCCATGGCGATTCTGGCCGGGGCGCTGCTCGCCAGGGGCAAGGCCGAGGAAGCTTTCGCCCTCGCTTCGGCCGCGGTCGATCTCGCGCCCGACAACATGCAGGTGCGCGATCTGGTCCGCTTCCGGCTGGCGGCCGGGGTCTCCCCCTGGCACGTCCGGATGCTCAACGACGAGCCGCGCAACCGCTGCTACGCCCAGGCGATCGAGCGCGCCGTCGCTCCGGGCATGCTGGTCCTCGAGATCGGCAGCGGCGCGGGGCTTCTGGCGCTGATCGCCGCGCGCGCCGGAGCTCGGGTCTTCACCTGCGAGGCCGACCCGGTCGTCGCCGCGGCCGCCACTCGGATCGCGGCGCAAAACGGCTTTGCCGACCGGATCACCGTCATTCCCAAATCGTCGGTGAACCTGCGGGTCGGGGAGGATCTGCCCGGACCGGCCGATCTGCTCGTCTCCGAATTGTTCGACGACACCCTGTTCGGCGAGAACATCGTCGCGATCCTGAGCGATGCGAAGCGGCTGCTGAAGCCCGGCGCGCCCGTGCTGCCGCGATTCTCCGAATTGCGCTGCGCCCTCGTCGAGCAGCCGCCGGGGCCGTTTCAGCGGCCGCTCGGCGCCGTCCACGGCTTCGATCTGTCTGCCTTCAACCTGCTTGCGCCGGCTCGTGCCCTGCGGGTGAGCCGAAGGACCGCGGTCGTCCGATCCGAGCCCGTCGCCGCGCTTGCGATGGACTATGAGGCGGCTCCGTTCGGGCCGATCCGCCAGATCGTCCCCCTGCAGGCCCTTGGCGGGCGGGTCGATGCCTTCGCGCAGTGGATCCGAATCGACTTCGGCGGCGGCATCGTCCTCGAAAACAATCCATTCGAAGCCTCCCAATCGCACTGGGCGGCGCCTCTCTATCCCTTCCCCCGCCCGATCGAGACCGCGGCCGGGGAAAGGATCGAGATGGAAGCGCATCTCATGGGAGACCGGCTCACCCTGTCGCTGGGCCGCCGGACCCTCCCCTAGCGAGCGCCTATTGCACCTTCAAAGCCTGGCGGAGGAAGGCGTCGCTCCGCCTCAGCATGTCCGTCCGGGCGGCGCTGTCCTCCAGATAATGGTCGAGCCCGTTGTAGACGATCAGCTCGCTTCGGGCGCCGACGCCCTTGAGCTTGTCCTGCATCTTGCGCGACTGGTTGATCCCGACGTTGAGATCGAGATCACCGTGGAAGAGCAGCACCGGCGCCTTGATCCTGGCGGCATTCTGCACGGGCGAGCCCTCGCGAAGGTGCGGGCCGGTGCCGACGAAAGTCCGGACCAGCCGGTAGTTGCTGAACGCCTGCGAATCCTGGACCAGGCTCGCGAGATCGGTGACCGGCGCCACCGCCACGACCGCCTTGAAGAGATCGGGGTCGAGCACCCCCGACTGGAGCGCCGCATAGCCGCCATATGACCAGCCGAAGATGCCGAGCTTCGCCGGGTCGGCAATGCCCTGGCTGACCAGCCAGCGCCCGGCGTCGTTGACGTCGCCGATCGCCGAGCGCCACGACTGGAAGCCGTTCTTCTGGTACCAGGAATCCCCGTAGCCGGCTGAGCCGCGATAGTTGGGCTGGAGCACGGCGAAGCCGCGGTTGGCGAAAAACTGGGCGAGCCAGTCGAAGCCCCATTCGTCCCGGGCGCTCGGACCCCCGTGCGGCATGACGAGCGCGGGCAGGTTCTTGCCGCTGCTCCCCGGCGGGAGGGTGAGATAGGCCGGGACCTCGGTCCCGTCCGCGGCCTTGTAGCGGACGGGCTTCATCGTCGCGAGCGGCACGTCCTGGAGCTGCGGCCTCGACTGCATCAGCTCGCCAAGGCGCTTAGCCCCCTTGTCGTACAGGTAATAGCGCCCCGAATCGGTATCGCTCCCCGCCCACACCAGAAGCTTGCTCTCGTCCGTGCTCGAATCGAGGAAGCGGATCAGCGGCAGGCCGGGCAGCGCCTTGGAGAGCGAGCGTCCGAGCGCTGCCAGCGGCGGATCGAAATAGACGGCTTCGCGCTTCTCGGTCGCGTAGGTGGCGCCCACGACCCGGCGGGCCCGGCCGATGCGCACCGCCCCGTCCACGTCGACCTGGGGATGGGCGAAGACCTTCGTCTGCGTCTTATATTCGTCGAGCGTGACGCTGTAGAGGGCCCAGCGGCCGCCCTCGCCGGTCCTGAAGCCATAGGCGATGTCGAGGTCCGGATCGACGGCGATCGGAAAGAAGCCTTCGTTGGTGTTGTTGTTTACCGTCCCGAGGGTCTTC
This sequence comes from Allosphingosinicella sp., assembly GCA_036387815.1. Taxonomy (GTDB): domain Bacteria; phylum Pseudomonadota; class Alphaproteobacteria; order Sphingomonadales; family Sphingomonadaceae; genus Allosphingosinicella. The sequence goes on along the minus strand of DASVTA010000494.1, from coordinate 3,465 downwards.
CAGTCGCGGGAACCCTTGGAGCGGTAGTAATAATTGACCTTGCCGGTGGCGTAGCCGCTGCCCCCCACCTCCGTGATCGCCATGATCCGGATGTTGCCGCGGCCGTCGCTGATATAGTCGCTGGCGTCGCGCTTGGGCGGTTCGACGCCCTTGCCCGAAAGGCTCGCGGTATCGATCCGGTCGACGCCATAGCCTTCCCGGCTGTCCTGGATGTTGGAGCCCTTGCGGGCTTCCGGCACATACTGGCGGCCCATCAGAACCGAGCCCTCCGTCCCCGGTTGCCAGTCGATCACTTCGCCTCCGCGAAGGGCGACGTAGAGATCGTCGCTGCGGCCCCTTCGGCTGAGCAGCTTGGCGTTGCTTCCGTCGGCATTGATCGCGACCAGCCGGGTGGCGCCCGCCGGCTGCCCCGGAACGATATTCTCCAGCACCATGTAGATCTCGCAGATCAGCCGCTGCTCGTTCACCCACCCGCAGCTGCTCAACCGCTCGGGCTTGCCGTCGGCGCTGAGGGTCAGGCGCGGTTCGGCCTCGCTGCCGACGTCCACCGTGTAGAGGAGGGTCGACCGGGCGGGGCCGGGGCTGATGAACGCCACCTTCGTCCCCGAAGGCGAAAGCGAGACGTCGAGCACGCTCTCGCGCGCTCCGAAGGCCGCAGGCGGATCGGCCGGCGTCCCCGCGGCGACGAGAAAAATCAGCGCTGACGCGCCTAATCCAAATATCCGAAACATGAATTCCCCCAATCACTTAGGCCCCTTACCCAAGCTTCTTCGCACGATGGCACCGCCTTTGGCCGCGTGCAAGCTTGCCTGCGCAAAATGTTGCTGCCATTGGGCGGACGGGGCGGGAGCGAGAGGAGATGTTCGTGCCGCTTCGATCCCTTGCTTTGGCCGCCGCCGCGGCCCTTCCGCTCGCCGCCTGCGCCACCTCCTCCGAGCGCTCCGCAGGAAGTCCCTATTCGGGCCCGCCGATCTCGCTGGCGACCCTGACCACCGCCACCCAGATCCTGTCGTCGGACGAATATGAGGGCCGGGCGCCGACCACCGCGGGCGAGGAGAAGAGCGTCGCCTTTATCGCAGAGCGCTTCCGCAAGGCGGGCCTCCAGCCCGGCAACAAGGGCAGCTGGTACCAGAACGTGCCGCTGGTCGAGAGCCTGGCCGCGCCTACCGCGCTCACCATTTCGGGCGCGGGCGCGCCGATGACCCTCGCCCACCGCACCGACTTCGTCGCCAACAGCTACCAGGTCCAGCCGAAGATCGATCTTCGCGAAAGTGAGATGGTCTTCGTCGGCTACGGCATCAACGCGCCCGAGCGCGGCTGGAACGACTATGCGGGCATCGACGTGAAGGGGAAGACGGTCGTCATCCTGGTCAACGATCCCGACTGGCAGGATTCCGATCTGGAAGGCCCGTTCAACGGCAAGGCGATGACCTATTACGGCCGCTGGACCTACAAATATGAGGAAGCGGCCCGCCAGGGCGCCGCCGCCGCCTTCATCGTCCACGACTCGGATCCGGCCGCCTACGGCTGGAACGTCGTTCAATCCTCCTGGACCGGCCCCCAGTACAACATGGACGAACCCGGCGGGCATATGGACCAGTCGAAGGTGATCGGCTGGCTGACCAATGCGGCGGCGCGGCGGATCCTCTCGGCCTCCGGCCAGGATCTGACGGCGCTCTCCGCCGCCGCCAAGCGCCCCGGCTTCAAGGCCGTGCCGCTCAGGACCCGCGCATCGATCGGCCTCACCAACCAGATCAAGAAGCAGGCCTCCAGGAACGTCATCGGTATCCTGCCCGGCTCGAAGCGCCCGAACGAATATGTGATCTACACCGCCCATTGGGACCATCTCGGCCGCTGCGACGCCGACAAGACCGGCGACGACATCTGCAACGGCGCTCTCGACAACGCGACCGGGACGGCGGGCCTGATCGCGCTCGCCGAGGCCCATGCCAGACGCGGCAATCCGGAGCGGTCGATCGTCTTCCTGGCGGTGACCGCGGAGGAATCCGGCCTGCTCGGCTCCCGATATTATGCCGAGAACCCGGTCTACCCGCTCGCCGCCACGGCCGGCGGAGTGAACATGGATGGGCTCAACGTCATCGGCGACACGCGCGACTTCGTCGTCATCGGCAAGGGCAAGTCCCAGCTCGAGGATTATATGAAGCGCGCCACCGACCGCTACGGCCTGACGGTGAAGAACGAGCCTTCGCCGCAGGCGGGCTATTATTACCGCTCCGACCATTTCAGCCTCGCCCGCCTGGGCGTGCCGATGCTCTACGCGGAGGGCGGTGAGGACCTCGTCAAGGGCGGGACCGCCGCCGGCCATGCGGCGGCGGAGGATTACAGGACGAACCGCTATCACCAGCCGAGCGACGAATATGATCCCAAATGGGATTGGTCGGGGGCGATCCGCGACCTTCAGATCTACTGGACGATCGGCCGGGAGTTGGCCGACTCGCAGGATTGGCCGAACTGGAATCCAGGCGACGAATTCCGCGCCATCCGCGACAGGAGCCGCGGCAACGCCGGGCCGATCATGCAATGAGCTTTCGCCAGCCGCCGGAATGGGCGCAGCATGAATGGGTCTGGATCGGCTTCCCGAGCCATGCCGATCTTTGGGAGGACGATCTGGAGCCCGCCCGGCTCGAGGTGGCCTCGTTCGCGGCGGCCGTTCATGCCCGCGGGGCCGGCGAAGAGGTCAGGCTGGTCGCTGCCGATCCCGCTTCGGCTCAGGCCGCACGTCACTTGGCGCCCTTCGCAACCGTGATCGAGGAGCCGTTTGGCGACATCTGGCTTCGCGACACGGGCCCGATTATCCTCAAGAGCGGCGCCGGCCGCCAGGCGCGAAGCTTCCGTTTCAACGGGTGGGGCGGCAAATATGAGCTTGAAGGCGACGACACAATCGGGGCCCGGCTGGCCGAAGGCGTGGGCATGGAGGCCGACCGGCGCGACTGGATATTGGAGGGAGGCGCGATCGACGTCGACGGCACGGGCCTTGCCGTCACTACCGAACAATGCCTCCTCAATGCCAACCGCAATCCCGCCATGGACCGCGAGGAAATCGAGACGCGGCTGAGGGAGGATCTCGGGATCGAGCGGCTGCTGTGGCTCGGGGAAGGCCTGCTCAACGACCATACCGACGGCCATGTCGACAATCTTGCCCGTTTCGTGGCCGTGAACCGGCTCGCGATCCCAGAGGCGGATTATGCCATTGATCCCAATCGCGAGGTTTACGAGGACGCGGCCCGCCGGGCTGAGGCATTCGGAGTCGAGGTGATGAGGATCCCCTCCCCTGGCCCAACCGAACGCGACGGCAAGATCATCCCGGCTTCCTACATGAACTTCTACATCGGTAATGCTGCGGTTGTCGTGCCCCTCTACAACCGTCCGAACGACGGTGCCGCGGTGGAGGCCATAAGCGCGCTGTTTCCTGGCCGCCGAACGATCGGCTTCGAGGCGGACCAT
>DASVTA010000493.1:0-6462 GCA_036387815.1 Allosphingosinicella sp. | reverse complement strand
AGGGCCTGTCGGACGATTTTACACTCCGCGAGGCGCGCGCCCTTTGATCAGGCTTTTCAAGCATTACGTCCCCCACAGCGTCCTCCTCCTGGGCGTGATCGACTTCCTGCTGCTGCTCGGCGCGGGGGAGGCGGGGTGGCTTCTTCGCCTGTGGCAGATCGACGGCACCGCCGATCCCAACGTCCAGCGGGTCCCGCACCTGCTCACCTTCGCGGTGGTGCTGCAGCTCGCCATGGTCGGAGTCGGCGCCTACGGGGTCGACGCTCTGCGCTCGATGCGGCTCGCCGCGGCGCGGCTGGTGGTGGCGGTGTCGCTCGGCGTCCTCCTGCTCGCCTTGGTCTTCTTCTTCTTTCCGGCGCTGACCTTCTGGCGCTCGAACCTCCTCTACGCGATGGGCTTCGCGCTCGTCCTCTTGTTCGCGGCCCGGCTGCTCTTCGGCCGGGCGCTCGGCAACGAGGCGTTCAAGCGGCGGATCCTGGTGCTTGGCGCCGGGCCGAGGGCGGCCCGGCTGGAGGCGCTGGCCCGGACGGAAGGGGCCGGGTTCGCGATCGCCGGCTACGTGGGCATGAACGACGGCGGCCAGGCGGTGCCCCACGCGGTCAACCGCGGCGACATCGCCAACCTCACCGCCCATGTCGTCCGGCTGCGGGTGACGGAGGTCGTCCTGGCGCTGGAGGAGCGGCGCAACGCGCTTCCGCTCGCGGACCTGCTCCGGATCAAGACGACGGGGGTCCACGTCAATGAATTCTCCTCCTTCATCGAGCGCGAGACGGGGCGGGTCGATCTCGACAGCGTCAATCCCAGCTTCCTGATCTTCTCTGACGGATTCTCGTCGGGGCGGCGGCTGTCGGCCGCGGGCAAGCGGATGTTCGACATCGTCGTCTCGGGCCTGATCCTGCTCGTCTTCGCTCCGCTCATCCTCCTGACCGCGCTCGCGGTGAAGCTTGAGAGCAAAGGGCCGGCCTTCTTCCGCCAGCGCCGGGTCGGCCTTTACGGGCAGAGCTTCGAGCTGGTGAAGCTGCGCTCGATGCGCGAGGACGCGGAGGTGGGCGGCAAGGCGGTCTGGGCGCAGAAGGACGATCCCAGGGTGACCCGGGTGGGCTCGGTGATCCGAAAGCTGAGGATCGACGAGCTTCCCCAGGCCTGGACGGTGCTGACCGGCAAGATGAGCCTGGTCGGGCCGCGGCCGGAGCGTCCGCAGTTCGTCGCCGATCTCGAGGCGCGGCTTCCTTATTATGCCGAGCGCCACGTCGTGAAGCCCGGGATCACCGGCTGGGCGCAGATCAACTTCCCCTACGGCGCAAGCGTCGAGGACGCGCGCCAGAAGCTCGAATACGACTTGTACTACGCCAAAAACTACACCCCCTTCCTAGACCTCCTAATCCTCCTCCAGACGGTGCGCGTGGTTTTGTTTCCGGACGGGGCGCGATGATCGTCCTGCTCGGATTTTGGGCCCATTCGCTCGCCGCCCTGCTCTACGGAGCGCTGGCCCTGTGGCAGCTTCGGCGATGGAACGAGGACCGCGGCAACCGCCGCCTCGTGGCCGCCTTCGGGATCGTCTCCGCCTGGGCGATCTTCGTCGCCCTGCAAGGCCCCCACAGCCTCGGCGCGGGGGTTGCCGAAGCCGCCCGCAACTTCGCCTTCCTGGGCTTCATGTACGCCATCGTCAGCCGAGCCGCGAAGGAACGGGGACAGCAAGGGGTGAAGCTCGTCTATACCGTCGTGGCGGCGGTGATCGGGCTGCAACTCACGATTGCCGGCGTCTTGCCGCAGTTCGGCGGCAACCCCGTGCTTCGCGACGCGCTCGCCTCGACCGGGCAGGTGATCGGCCTGACCATCGCGGCGGGCTCGCTCGTCCTCGTCCACAACCTCTACGGTCAGGCCGCCCACGAGAGCCGCTGGGGGATCCGGCTGCCGATGATCGCTTTGGCCGGTATGTGGGCCTACGATCTCCACCTCTACACGGTCGCCTGGCTGACTCGCGGCCCGGTCGAGGATCTCTACGCGATGCGCGGCGCGATCCTGTCGATCCTGGTCCCGCTTTTCGCCCTCGCAAGCCGCCGCAACGCCCGCTGGCGGATGCAATTGTCGCGCGCCGCTACCTTCCAGTCGCTGTCGCTGATCGCGATTCTCGGCTACCTCATCCTGATGATGACCGCGAGCCGGGCGCTCGAGGTGGTCGGCGGCGATTGGGTGCGCACCGGCCAGGTCGGCCTCGTCTTCGCCATCACGATCGCCGCGGTGATTCTACTGCCTTCCGGCCGGATGCGCGCGTGGTCACGGGTCGTCGTCGCCAAGCATTTCTTCGAGCATCGCTACGACTATCGCGAGGAGTGGCTTCGATTCACCCGCACCGTCGGCGGCGACGCCCCGCTCGGCCAGCGCATCATCAAGGCGATCGCGGACATCGCCGAATCGCCCTCGGGCCTTCTCCTCGTGCCGGAAGGCGGCCGCCTCAGCGTCGCCGCGCGATGGAATTGGAGCGACGATCTGCCAGAAGCGAGCTCCGCCGATGCGGAGCTGATCGGCTTCCTCGAGAAGACCTGCCACGTGATGGATTTCGCGCTCCTCGAATCGGGCGCGCTGAAGTCGGGCGAGGCGGAAGTGCGGGTCCCGGCGCCACTGACGGCGCTGGACGGCCTCTGGGCGGGCGTGCCCCTGATCCACGGAGATCGGCTCGTCGGCCTGGTCCTGCTCGAGCACCCGCTCGTTCGGCGCCCGCTCGACTGGGAGGATTTCGACCTCTTCCGAACCGTCGGTATCCAGGCCGCCACCTATCTGGCCGAGGCTCGAACCCAGGATGCGCTGGCCGATGCGCGCAGGTTCGACGAGTTCAACCGCCGCTTCGCCTTCATCATACACGACATCAAGAATCTGGTGAGCCAGCTGAGCCTCGTCATCCGCAATTCGGAGCGGCATGCCGACAAGCCCGAGTTCCGCGAGGACATGATCGCCACCCTGCACAGCTCCGTGAAGAAGATGAACGATCTCCTGACCCGGCTCGATTGCGGCGGGAGCAATGTCGAGGCCGAGCCGGTGCGCGCAATCCCGCTCGGACAGTCGGTCGCCGCGATCGCCGAAATCAAGAAGCGGGTCCACCCGGTGGAGACCGAAGGCAATATGGCGGTCGCCGCGGTTGCGGATCCGGTCCGGCTCGAGCAGGCGCTCGCCCATCTCGTGCAGAACGCGATCGACGCGAGCCCCGGCGGATCGCCCGTTCGAATCCGGTGCGGGTCGCGCGGCAGCGAGGCCCTGATCGAGATCGTCGATCAGGGTGAGGGCATGTCGGCAGACTTCATCCGCACCCGCCTCTTTCAGCCTTTCGCCTCGACCAAGGAGAGCGGCTTCGGAGTCGGCGCATTCGAGGCGCGAAGCCTCGTTGCGGCCATGGGCGGCCGGATCGAGGTCGACAGCCGCGAAGGGGAGGGGAGCCGCTTCACCGTCCTTTTACCACTGGGTGAGATCAGCCACGAGATCGGACGGATGCGCGCATGACCATGGACTCGAGGGCCAAATTGCTGATCGTCGAGGACGACGAGGGGCTGCAGCGGCAGCTGCGCTGGGCCTATGACGATTACGAGGTTCTGGTCGCCTCCAATCGCGATTCCGCGATCAGCCTGCTTCGCTCCGAAGAGCCGCCGGTCGTTACGCTCGACCTCGGCCTGCCGCCGGACCCGAACGGGGTCACCGAAGGCTTCGCGACGCTCGAGACGATCCTGGCGCTCAAGCCCGAAACCAAGGTGATCGTCGCCTCCGGACACGGAGCGCGGGAGAGCGCCCTCCGGGCGATCGCTTCGGGCGCCTACGATTTCTACCAGAAGCCCGTCGACATCGACCAGCTCGGCCTGATCGTCCGCCGCGCCTTCCAGCTCCACGGGATCGAGACCGAGAACCGCAAGCTCGAGGAGCAGGCGGGCGACGACCGGACGGTGCTCGGGACGATGATCACCGCGGCGCCGGAGATGATGAAGGTCGCCCGCACGATCGAGCGGGTCGCCAACACCGGCGTCTCGGTGATGCTGCTCGGCGCCAGCGGCACCGGCAAGGAGCTGCTTGCCCGCGGACTGCACCAGTCGAGCAACCGCGCCGGCGGCGCCTTTGTCGCGATCAACTGCGCCGCCATCCCCGAGAACCTGCTCGAAGCGGAGCTGTTCGGCTACGAGAAGGGTGCATTCACCGGTGCGGTCAAGACCACGGAAGGCAAGATCGAGCTCGCCCATGGCGGCACGCTCTTCCTCGACGAAGTCGGGGACATCCCGCTGCCGCTCCAGGTCAAGCTGCTGCGCTTTATCCAGGAGAGGGTGATCGAGCGGATCGGCGGACGAAAGGCGATCGCGGTCGATACCCGGATCGTCAGCGCCACCCACCAGGACCTGCCGCAGATGATCAAGGCGGGCACCTTCCGCGAGGACCTCTACTACCGGCTGGCCGAGATCGTCGTCCGGATCCCCAGCCTCGCCGAACGGCACGGCGATTCGGTGCTGCTCGCCAAGCATTTCCTTCATCGCTTCGCCCGCGAGATGAATCCGCACGTCAAGGGCCTGAGCTCGGCCGCCTTGGCAGCGATCGACGACTGGCCCTGGCCGGGCAATGTCCGGGAGCTTGAGAACCGCATGAAAAGGGCTGTGATCATGGCCGACGGCAAGCTGGTCACGCCCGACGATCTCGACCTCGACGCGGGCACCGAAGCGGCTCTTCCGGTCAACCTCAAGTCCGCGCGCGAGCTCGCCGACCGCCGCGCGATCCGGCAGGCGCTCGCCCGCGCGGAGAACAACATCTCGAGCGCCGCCAAGCTGCTCGGGATCAGCAGGCCGACGCTGTACGACCTGATGAAACAATATGATCTGCAGCCATGAGCGCCCGTAGGATCCTCATCGCGCTGCTTTTCGCAGCGTCCGTCTCCGCCTGCTCGAACGCCGGGCCGGAATCGGCCGATGAGGCTTATCGGCGCGGTCTCCAGGCCCTCGCTCAGGGTGAGCCCCGCACCGCCCGGATCGAGTTTCTCAACGCGATCAAGGCGCAGCCGGACAACAAGGCCCTTCGGCTGGCGCAGGCGCGGACCTACCTGCTGCTGGGGGAGGGCGCCGCCGCGGAGTCGGAGCTGAAGCGGGCGAACGCCCTCGGCGTCCCCGAAAGCGAAACCGGGCACCTGATGGCGCATGCCCTGCTGCACCAGGGCCAGGCGGAGCGCGCCGCCGCGGAGGCGGCGAAGGCGGGCCCCGCTTATTCCGCTTATGCGAACCGGATGCTCGGCCAGGCCAATCAGCTTCTGGGCAGGATGGAGGCGGCCGCTGCCGCGTTCGACCGGGCGCTGGCGGCGTCTCCGGAAGACGGCGCGCTGTGGGCCGACATCGCCGACTTCCGCCGAGCCACGGGGGAGACCGCCGGCGCCATCGAAGCGGCCGACCGCGCCGTCAGGCTGGCCCCGCGCAACGTCCAGGCGCTGCGGCTGCGAGGCGAGCTCACCCGCGACCAATATGGCCTTGCGGCGGCCATGCCCTGGTTCGACCGCGCGCTGGAGGTCGATCCCTCCAACGTCGCCGTTCTGATCGAGCGCGCCTCCACTCTGGGCGATCTCGGCCGCACCCGCGAGATGCTTGCCGACACGCGGCGGATCCTCAGCGTTTCTTCCAACAATCCGTCCGCTTATTATCTCCAGGCCGTGCTCGCCGCGCGCGGGCGCGACTATGCGCTCGCCCGAAGCCTCTACCGGCGCACGAACGGGGCGTTCGGCAATCGCCCGGCGGCTCTGCTGCTCGCGGGGACGATCGAGCTCGGCTCGGGCAATGCCGCACTCGCCATGGAGCCGCTGAAGCGGCTGCTCAAGGCCCAGCCAGGCAATCTGAAGGCGCGGCGTCTGCTCGGCTCGGCCCAGTGGCAGAGCGGCGACGCCGCGGGCGCCGTCCGCACCCTTCGCCCCCTCGCCGACCGCGCCGATGCCGACCCCTACACGCTGAGCGTCATCGGCAAGGCCTATGCCCGGCTCGGCGACGAAGCCGCCGCCGCCGCCTATCTTCGCCGAGCCGCTCTTCCCCGTCCTTCCGCGACCGCCGCCCTCGACGATCCGCTGGGCGACGGAGCGTTGACGGCGCTTCGGCGCGACGCCGCCGCCCGGCCGGATTCCGCTCCGCACCAGGTCGTCCTCATCCGGGCGCTGCTCGGCCGGGGTCTCGGCCCGGAAGCTCTTGAGCGCGCACGGCAGCTTCAGGCCGCCGCTCCTGGCGCGCCGGACGCCCATGTGCTGGTCGGCGACGCGCTCGCCATCCAGGGCGAATATGCGGCCGCCGCGACCGCCTACCGCCGGGCCGCGAACCTCGCGTTCAGCGAGCCGGTGGCGCTTCGGCTGATCGAAGCCTTGCGCAACTCGGGGGACGAGCGCGGCGCAAGCCAGGTGCTGGCCCTGTTCCTTCAGCAGAACCCGCAGAACGTCTCCGCGCAGACGATGGCGGCCAATTCCTATCT
>DASVTA010000492.1:0-3096 GCA_036387815.1 Allosphingosinicella sp. | reverse complement strand
GATCTCGCAACAGCGGGAGTAAACCGAGTCTCGCTCGGCCTCCAGTCGCTCGACGACCAGGCGCTCCGCTTCCTCCGCCGTGCCCACGACGTGGCGGAGGGGCTGGCCGCTCTCGACACCGCGCAATCTGTGTTCAGCCGGGTCAATTTCGACCTCATCTACGCCCTCCCCCGCCAGACCGAACCCCAGTGGCGCTCGGAACTCGCGCGCGCCCTCTCCTTCGGAACCGGCCACCTCTCGCTTTACCAGCTCACCATCGAGCCCGGCACGCGCTTCGCCGCCCTCGCCGCCAAGGGCGAACTCGAGCCGGCCGATCCCGACTTCGCCGCGGGCCTCTACGAACTGACCCAGGAAATGACGACAGTGGCCGGGCTTCCAGCCTACGAAATCTCAAACCACGCGCGCCGCGGCCAGGAAAGCCGCCACAACCTCGCCTATTGGCGCCATCAAACCTATCTCGGCGTCGGCCCCGGCGCCCACGGCCGGCGCGGAGGCGCGCTTACCCAGCGCCACAAGAAGCCCGAGAACTGGCTCTCCGCTCTCGCCCGCAATGGCCACGGAATCTCCGAGGAGCGCGAGATCGCCCCCGCCGACTGCGGCATCGAAGCCCTGCTCATGGGGCTTCGCCTGCGCGAAGGAGTGGACCTGGCCCGCATCCCCGCGGAGCTTGTAGACGAAGGCGCTCTCGACCGCCTCTCGCGCCAGGGCCTGCTCGTCCGGGAAGGCGGTCGCCTGCGAGTCACAAGCGCTGGAATGCTCCTCCTCGACGCGATCCTGCCCGAACTGGTAAACGTCCCTGCCTGATGGACGACAAGCTTAGCCCCGGCCTCTACATCGTGGCCACCCCGATCGGGAATCTGTCCGATCTCAGCCCCCATGCGGCCCGGATCCTGGCCTCGGCGGACCTGCTCGCGGTGGAAGACAGCCGGGTGACCGCCAAGCTCCTGTCCCACATCGGAGCGAAGCGTCCGATGAGGCCCTATCACGATCACAGCTCGGAGCAGGCCAGGTCCGACCTGATCGCCGAAATGTCTCACAAATCTGTGGCCCTCGTCTCCGATGCCGGCACGCCGCTCATCTCCGATCCCGGGTTCAAGCTGGTGCGCGACGCCCGAGCCGCCGGGGTGGAGGTGCATACGGTGCCGGGCCCCTGCGCGGCCGTCGCGGCACTGACGCTAGCCGGCCTCCCCACCGACCGCTTTCTCTTCCTCGGTTTCCTCCCCGCAAAGGCATCGGCAAAAGCCTCCGCTATCGCGGAGGCGGCGGCGGTGCGCGCAACCCTCATCCTCTACGAAAACGGGCCGCGCCTCGCCGCGACGCTCGAAGCGCTTGGCGGCGGACTGGGCGACCGCGAAGCCGCTGTGGTTCGCGAGATCAGCAAAAAGTTCGAGGAGACCGTCACCGGCACGCTCTCCGAACTCGCCGCCCGCTACGCCGACGCTCCTCCGAAGGGAGAGATCGTGATCGTCATCGGGCCTCCGGGGGAAGCCGAACCGGCCGGCGAGGAAGAAGTGGAGGCCGCCCTTCGCGAGGCGATGACCCGCCTCTCCCCTTCCCGGGCTGCCGCGGAAGTCGCCGGCGCTCTCGGCCTCCCGCGCCGCGACGTATACGACCGGGCGCAGCGGCTCAAATGAAGCGGCAGCGCGCCGAGCGCGGCGGCAGGCGCGCCGAAGCTCTGGCGGCGCTCTGGCTTCAGCTCAAGGGCTGGAGCGTGATCGGCCGCCGGGTTCGCACTCCGCGCGGCGAAGTCGACCTCGTAGCAAGGCGCGGTCGCACACTCGCCTTTATCGAGGTCAAGGCCCGCGCCACCGCCGCCGAAGCCGACCTCTCCCTCGACGAGTACCGCCTGCGCCGAGTCGCCGCCGCCGCCGAGGCGCTCGCGCCGAGATACCACCGCGAAGGCGACGACATCCGCATCGACGCAATCTACATCGTCCCCCGCCGCCTCCCCCGCCACATCCCGAACGTCTGGCGCGGCTAAGTAAGCGCCTCGGTTCGACTTTCCCGCTAGCGAAGAGGTGAGTTGCCCTACTATAGGCCGAGCCGCAGCAGGGAGTAGCCAGTGGCTCGTTACACAATGCGCGCGACGAACAGCGCCGGGGTAATCCAGTTCCAGGAGCGTCTGACCCTCGAAGAAGCCCTGAAAAAGGCGGAGGAACTGCGCGATGCGCATTTCGAGCATATCACTCTCATCAACCATGCCACGGGTGTTGAGATAACCGACCTCGACGCTTTGATTCCGGAAACGAAGGGCGATCCCCAGGATAAGCACAGCTAGTGACATGCGCAGGGGCGTCGCCTAATCGCCTGCCACCGCTCCTAAAAGGAAAAGCATGAGCCTTCGCGTCGCCGTTCAGATGGATCCCATGGAGGGGATCAACATCGCCGGCGATTCCACCTTCGCCATCATGCTCGGCGCCCAGGCGCGGGGGCACAGCCTCTACCACTACCTCCCCCAGGACCTGAGCTACGTGGACGGCCGCCTTTACGCGGGCGCCCATCCGGTGACCGTCCAGCGGGTCGAAGGCGATCATTACCGCCTCGGCGAGTGGACGATCCTGGACCTCGGCAAGAGTATCGACGTGGTCCTGATGAGGCAGGATCCGCCGTTCGACCTCGGCTACATCACCGCTTCGCACCTGCTCGAGCGCATCCGGGGAGAGACCCTGGTCGTCAATGACCCCGCCAGCGTCCGCAACGCTCCGGAAAAGGTCTGGGTGCTGGATTTCGCGCAGTTCATGCCGCCGACAATCGTCACGCGCTCGGTCGGAGTGGCCCGCCAATTCCTTGAGAAGCACGGCGAGATCGTCGTGAAGCCCCTTCACGGCAATGGCGGCAAGGCGATCTTCAAGATCGGCCGGGACGGCGCCAACCTGTCCTCGCTGATCGAAGTCTTCAACACCGCGTACCGCGAGCCGCACATGGTCCAGGCGTTTCTCCCGGCGGTGATGGAGGGCGACAAGCGCATCGTCTTCGTGGACGGCGAAGTCGCGGGCGCGGTCAACCGCCTGCCCGGTGAAGGCGAGATCCGCTCCAACCTCGCCGTCGGCGGAACCGCGGCCAGGACCGATCTTACCGACAGGGAACGCGAAATCT
>DASVTA010000491.1:0-3518 GCA_036387815.1 Allosphingosinicella sp. | reverse complement strand
CAACCGGGACGGAGCCGCCGCCGCCGTCGGGCGGACGAGGACGCTCCCGGAAGGCCGGACCTCGCGCTTCACTCTCGGCGTCTTTTCCTGCGCCAATCTCGCCTTCGGCCATTTCAACGCCTACGCTCATGCCGCCGAGCGGCAGGACCTCGATCTGCTCGTCCATCTCGGCGACTATCTCTACGAATATCAGAGCGGCAGATATCCCTCCGCTCGCGACGCCCTCGGCGGCCGGACCCTGGAACCTGCCGGCGAAGCGATCGCGCTCGCCGACTACCGCCTTCGCCACGCCGCCTACCGGACCGATCCCGACCTTCAGCGCCTCCACGCCTCGGCGCCGATGGTGATGATGTGGGACGATCACGAAAGCGCGAACGACGCCTGGTCCGGCGGCGCCGAGAACCACGATCCGGCCAAGGAGGGGCCGTGGAGCGCGCGAAAGGCCGCCGCCCAGCGCGCCTATCGCGAATGGCTGCCGGTTTCGGACAATGCCTGGGAAAGCTATGAGATAGGCGACCTCGCCACCCTCTTCCGTCCCGAGACTCGCCTCACCGCGCGCAGCCGCCCGCCGGAATTCGCCGAGCAGCTTCGCCGGGGCGAGGACATCAAGGCTTCGCTGACGCGCTTCCGCGACGGCGCCTGGCGCGATCCGGAACGGACGATGCTCGGCACCGAGCAGGAGGCGTGGCTGGCCGGCGCCTTCAAGCGCTCGACGGGGCAGGGGACCCGCTGGCAAGTCCTCGCCCAGCAGACGATCATGGGCAGCTTCGCCTTGCCGCTCGAGGCCCGGTCCTGGCTTCGGGCCGACGCGCCCCAGGAAGTGAAGCAGGTGACCGCGATCGGCGCCGCCGCGTCCGAAGCTGGGCTTCCGCTCAACCTCGACGCCTGGGACGGCTATCCCGCCGCGCGCGGCCGGCTGCTCCGCTCCGCCCTCGACGCCGATTCGAACCTCGTCGTCCTCTCCGGCGACAGCCACAACGGCTGGGCCTTCAACCTCGATCTCGCCGGCACCCCGGCCGGAGCCGAGTTCGCCGGCATGAGCGTCACCTCGCCCGGCCTCGAAGCCTATACGCCCGGAATCCCGCCGGCCGAGGTGGCGCGTGCGCTGCGGGCTCGCAACCCGGCCCTCCAATGGGCCGACCTGCAGCGCCGCGGCTATATGACTATGACCCTCACCCGCGAGCGCGCCACCGGCGAATGGCTGTCCCTCGACACGGTGCGGACCCGTTCGACAAAGCTGGCCGCCCGCCACTCTATGAGCGTGGCGAGAGGCTCAAACCGCTTCGCCTGAACTCTTAATCCTCCCCGAGCTCGTCTCGGGGAGGGGGACCAGGCGAAGCCTGGTGGAGGGGCGATGCTGAGTCCGAATTTCCCCTCCACCACGCCGCTTCGCGCCGCGGTCCCCCTCCCCGAGACAAGCTCGAGGAGGAATTAGAGCGTGATCGTCTTAGGCTGACGTCGTCATCCCGGCGAAGGCCGGGATCCATGAACACGGAGGATCCGACTGGAGCGAAGACGGTGTTCATGGATTTCGGGCCAAGTCCGGAAACGACGTTGAAAAGCGTGCCACTTCTCCAGCCGACCCTAAACGGCCAACGGTTCAGCCAAAGCCGATACGCTCCAGGCGCCGCTGCTTTACCGTGCCGACTGTTCCTGCTATGTTCTCGCTGTGCCGACTCCCCCCGTCATCGCCTTCACCCCCGTCCCCCTCCGCCGGCGCGCCGACGGCTGGTCGCCGGACCTGCAGCTCCGCTTCATCCAGGCCCTGTCGCGGGGGCTCACCCCGGGCGAGGCGGCGCGTTCGGTCGGGAAGAACCGGCAGAACGCCTACGCGCTCAGAAAACGCGAGGGGGCGGAAAGCTTCGCCGCGGCTTGGGACTCGGTCGTGGCGCATGTTCGCCAAATACAGGCGCAGGGCCGCCTGCCGCGGCCGCGGACCGCCGCCGAAGACTGTCCGCCCGCGCAGCCCGGCTTCCGGCCGCCGCGAGGCGCCGAGGCCGAAGCCGTTGCCGAGCGCGGCGCCGAGGCGATGAAGCGCGCTCCCACCGAGGCCGCCGCCCGCCGTGCCCTCGATGAAATGCTCGACGCTCTGTACGGACCGAAGAACGACAAGAGCGACCATCGGGAAGGCGAGAAAAAGCCTCCCATGGGAAGCCGAACCTTATGAAACTTGACTGTCGCTCTTGTCGCTTTCCGCCGGGCGCGGCGCTAAGGCGGCGGCCATGCTGAAGAAGACTTCCGGTCCCGATCTCGACGCGCTTCGCCTCATCGACGATCGCCTGCGCTGGCTTTCCGCCTGGACGATCCACAACGCCAACCACCTGCGCGAGAGCCCGGACGGGCTGAAGGTGGGCGGGCACCAGGCGAGCTGCGCGTCGATGACGGCGATCATGGCCGCGCTCTACTTCCACGCGCTCGGCCCAAACGACAAGGTCGCGGTGAAGCCGCACGCGGGGCCGGTGCTTCACGCCGTCCACTATCTGTTGGGCACCCAGAGCCGCGAGCAGCTCGAGAATTTCCGCGGCTTCGGCGGAATGCAATCCTATCCGAGCCGGACCAAGGACAGGATCCCCGTCGATTTCTCGACCGGCTCGGTGGGTCTGGGCGTAGCGGTCACCGCCTTCGCCAGCCTGGTCCAGGATTATCTCGTCGCCCATGGCGAGCTGGCGCCGGCCGAGACGGGCCGGATGGTCGCACTGATGGGCGATGCGGAGCTCGACGAGGGCAATATCTACGAATGCCTGATCGAGGCCTACAAGCACGACATCCGCAACTGCTGGTGGATCGTCGACTATAACCGCCAGTCGCTCGACGCGACGACGGCTGAGCGCATGTTCCGCCGCTTCGACGAGATCTTCGCGAGCTGCGGCTGGCGGGTGGCGACCCTGAAATACGGCAAGGCGCTGGAAGCGGCGTTCGCGGAGCCGGGCGGCGAGGCCCTCGAGGCCTGGCTGGAGGAATGCGGCAACGCCGATTACGCGGCGCTCACCTATCTCGGCGGCGCCGCATGGCGCGAGCGGCTGCTGAAGGAGGCGCCCGGGGCGGCGCCGCTGATCGAGGCGCGGGACGACGAGGCCCTGGCGGCGCTGATGACCAACCTCGCCGGCCACGACATGGCGAGCCTGGTCGAGGCGTTCGACTCGGCGCAGGACGACGTGCCGACCCTGTTCATCGCCTATACGATCAAGGGCTTCGGCCTCCCTTTCGCCGGCCACAAGGACAATCATGCCGGCCTGATGAACCCCGGCCAGATCGCCGCCCTGCTCCTCGAAGGCGGCGCGCTGCAGCTGGCCATGCTTCAGCGTCTTCACCCGCCAGCCGCAGGTCGCGAAGATATCGTCGAAGCGGTTGAACATCCGGTCCATCGTCGTCGCGTCGAGCGACTGGCGATTATAATCGACGATCCACCAGCAGTTGCGGACCGCATGCTTGTAGCCCTCGATCAGGGCTTCGTAGATATTGCCCTCGTCGAGCTCGGCATCGCCCATCAGGGCGATCATGCGTCCGGCATCCGCCTC
>DASVTA010000490.1:0-2583 GCA_036387815.1 Allosphingosinicella sp. | reverse complement strand
TTTCACGACTTCATGACCCGAGCCGTCGCCAATCGGCCGGCGGAGAATTTCGAGATCGAAGTCGAGATGCCCGAATGGGCGGTCAGCGAGACGGAGGAGGAGACCTGGTTCGAGGCCCCGGACAACGGCGTCGCGGCCAGCCCGGACGGCGGCGGCCCGGCGGGATCGTTCCAGCCGCTGCCCCAGCGGGAGGAAAGGGTGGAGCCCGCGCCGGGCCAGGAGGATCGGCTGGACCAGGATTTCATCGACCGCGCCATCGACCGCGACCGCGAGCGGGACCGGCTGGAGCGGATCCGCGATCGCGAGAGGGAAAGGGAGCGCCGCGAGGACCGGCGCCGCGACCCCGACATCGCGCCTCCCGTCGACCGCCGCTCAGACCGGCCGGCCGATCCCATGGAGTGAGGGCCCGTGGCGCCGAAGCCATAGCCGGGCCGGCTTCGGGTCCGCTTCGAGGAGCCGTTCGACCAGGCGGTGGAAATCGGGGCCGTGGTTCATGTGGACTCGGTGCGCCACCTCGTGCGCGACCGTCGCCCGCCTCACCCATTCGGGGGCGAGGATGAGGCGCCAGCTGTAGCGGATCGCGCCGGCGGCGGAGCAACTTCCCCAGCGCGAGACCGGATCTCCGGTTCCGACCCGGGTCACCTTCACTCCGGCCTTGGCGGCGAACTCGGCCGTCTCGGCGGCAAGCGTGTCGAGGGCGTGCTTGCGAAGCCAGCGCAGCAGCCGCGCCTCGAGACCCTCGGCCGGCCCACCGGCGACCAGCCGCTGCGACTCCAGCCGCGGCGTCCGCGGATGCGTGGGGCTCCACTCGATCCGGTGCGGCCGCCCGTAAAGGGGAAGGTCCGACCCCGGAACGAGCGCGACCGACGGCGGAACCTCCGCCAGCCGGGCCTCGATCCAGTCGCGGTGGCCGTCCGCCCAGGCGAGCGCCTTTCGGCGCGAAGCCCGCCTGGGGATGGTGAGCACGACTTCGCCGGTCCGCCGGTCGACGCGCAGCCGAATCGCCCGGGCGGTGGGCGAGACGGTCAGCTTCACCTCAAAGCTCACGCTCGACCAGATGATTCTCGAGATCGCCGGCCTCGTCCTCCGCGACCGTCCAGCCCCTGATCGACATACCCGCCCGGTGCACGGCCTCCCGATCGCCGCAGACGAGGTAATGCCAGTCCGGAAGCGGCTTGCCTTCGGAGCGGAGCCGGTAGGCGCAGGTCGAAGGGAGCCAGGCCAGCGCTCCGATCCGGGACGACGTCAGGCGGATGCAATCGGGCACATAGGCCTTTCGGCCCCGATAATTGGTGCAGCGGCCGCTATGCCGGTCGAGGAGCCGGCAGGCGACATTGGTCGGGTGTATCGCGCCGCTGTCCTCGTCCTCGAGCTTGTGCAGGCAGCATTTGCCGCAGCCGTCGCACAGCGCCTCCCATTCGGCGCGGTCGAGCGCGGCGAGCGGCTTCTCCCAGAAGTTCATCGCACCCAGCGGTCGAGCTCGGCCGCCACCGCCTCGGCGCCCTTCTCATAGGGGAGTAGGGCGATCGGCTGGCCCTCCGGCCCGAACAGCTCCGCCACCCGGCTATGGTTGACGAGGTAGCCGCCGCCGGCGGCGGGATCGCCTTTCGATCCGTAGGCGCCGTAGCGCCGAACCATCTCCGAGACCTGGGAGGGAGTGCCGGTGAGGCCGGTCAGGCGCGGGTGAAAGGCGGCGACATATTCCTTCAGCACCGCCGGAGTGTCGCGCTCGGGATCGACGCTGACGAAGATCGGCGCCACCCGCGCCGCCCGGGCGGGGTCGCTTTTCTCGAATTCCCTCAGCGCACGGCCGATGACGGCGAGGTCGGTCGGGCAAATATCGGGGCAGTGGGTGAAGCCGAAATACATGATCCGGTATTTCCCGGCGTAATCGCGGTCCGTCACCGGCCGGCCGTCCTGGTCGGTGAGCGCGAACGGACCGCCGATGGCGGCGCCCTTGAGCGGCGGCTCCTCCGGCACGCCCGCGGAGCAGGCGGCCAGCGCCAGCCCGAGGAACAGGCAAAGGAGGGTCGGCAAGCGGATGAAGCGGCTTTCGTTCATGGCGGAGGCAGTCTTGCCTTGCTATAGGCGGGCTCTCAAGTCGAGACGGGGAATCGAGAGTGATCAATAAGTTCGGCCGTGCTCTGGCGGCGTCCATGGTGCTGATGCTGGCGGTTCCGGCCGCTGGGCAGATGACCTTTTCGGACAGCTTCACCTTCCTCAAGGCGGTGAAGGAACGCGACGGCGACAAGGTGAGCGCGCTGATCAGCGAGCCGGGTTCGACGGTGATCAACACCCGCGACCGCGGCAGCGGCGAAGGCGCCCTTCATTATGTGGTGCGCGGCCGCGACCTCAACTGGCTCGCCTTCCTTCTCGGCAAGGGCGCCCGGCCCGATCTCGCCAGCAACCGCGGCGATACGCCGCTGACCCTGGCGGCGCAGATCGGCTGGCTGGAAGGCGCCGAGCTGCTGCTGGCCAAGCGGGCGAGCGTCGACCTCGGCAACGGCCGCGGAGAGACCGCGCTCGTCCTCGCCACCCAGCGCCGGGACCTGCCGATGGTCCGAATGCTCCTCGCCCGCAAAG
>DASVTA010000489.1:0-6858 GCA_036387815.1 Allosphingosinicella sp. | reverse complement strand
CGAACGCTACGACCGCGACGACGACCGCTACGGCCGCGACGCCGACCGCTACGGCCGCGACGACCGCTACGGCCGCGACGTCGACAGCCGCTACGACCGCAACAATGACGGCTGGGACGACCGCGACGGCAATCGCGACGGCCGTTGGGATGTCGATTCGCGCTACGACAGCAATCGCGACGGCTATGACGACCGAGATCACGACCGCGACGACCGCTGGGACGACGACCAGGGCCAGTATGACGACCGCGCCGACGGCCGCGGAGTGATCGGCCAGATCCTCGATCGGGTGACCGGCAATGGCGGCCTTCGCGTCGGCCAGCGCGCTTCGGCCAATCTCGGCGACGTTCCTTATGCCTACCGCACCCAGTATCGCGACGGCAACGGCGTCTATTACCGTTCGGACAGCCGCAACATCTACCAGATCGACGCCCGCACCCAAGCGGTCGTTCGGGTCTACGCGATGAACAGATAACCCAGCGGAAGCCGAATTACGAAGGGCGCCCCGGTTCACCGGGGCGCCTTTTTCGTCTTTGCCACGATCAGGACGGGATGATTGCCACGGGCAGCTCGTCATGCGGACTCGATCCGGGATCCAGGAACACGATCCGGGGAGAGTCGGCGCGGGCGGTGTTCATGGATTCCGGGTTTCGCCGGAATGACGCCAAGGGATTTGCACGGGCCGCCGCGGCGGCCCACAAGTCGCTACCGATGATTCGCGCCCTCGCCTGCCTCGCTTTTGCCGCCCTGGCCGTCGCAGGATGCGAGGATCCGCCGCCTCCGGCCGATCCGGCCGCCGCCGCCGGCGGAACGCGGCCCGCCGCCGCGCCGGCGCCGCTGCCCGACATCGTCCGGATTCGCCTCGAAACCGAGGCCGGCCCCATCCTGCTCGCGCTCGACCACAAGAGGGCGCCCGTGACCACGGCCAATTTCGTCCGCTACGTCGAGGACAAGAGGTTCGACGGCACCTTCTTCTACCGCGCGGCGAGGACGAAGGGGGCGCCGGGCCGCGGCTTCGTCCAGGGCGGAATCCGCCACAGCGCCCGGCGCTCCTTCCCGCCGATTGCCCACGAGCCGACGAGCGAAACAGGGCTCAGGCATGCCGACGGCATTATCTCCATGGCGCGCGCCGCACCGGCGGGGGCAATGGGGGATTTCTTCATCATCGTCGGCGGCAGGATGCCGGACATGGACTCCAAGCCGGGATCGCCGGGCTTCGCCGCCTTCGGGCGGGTCGAGGAGGGGATGGAGACGGTTCGAGCCCTCCTCGCCTCGCCGACCGTGCCCAACGCCGGCCGCGGGCCGATGCGCGGGCAGATGATCGAAAAGCCGGTCCGGATCGTCAGCGCCCGGCGGGAGCCCGAACGCTGAACCTTTAGCGAGCCGGGCGGTTCAGGCTGAAAGAAACAGCTTCTTCCTCGCCTGTGCGTCGAAACAGGTCCGTGCGGGGGAGGCGCGACTTGGAGACGTTATGAAAAGGTCCGTTCTGTCCGCGCTGGCACTGGCGGCGCTTGCCGGCCTGCCCGGCATTATCGGGGTGCTTCCGACCGCGACCCCCGCCCTGGCCGCTCCCGCTCCGCAGCGGATCGGCGGGACGTGGGACCTGAGCTGGAGGAACAGCCGCGGCGAGATCCGGAAAGGTTCGATGACGGTCGAGCAGCGCGGCTCGCAGCTCACCGCGACGGTCTACGACCGGGGCGGAGCCACGGCCAGCGGCTCGGTTTCCGGTCACTCCTTCAACCTTCAGGGAAGACGGCTGGGGCTTCCGTTCACCGTCACCGGACGCGTGCAGGGACGGAAGATGACCGGAACCCTTACCGCGCTCGGAATCGAGCGGCGCTTCGCCGGAGTTCGCCGCGGCCGCTAGGCCTAGAGCCGCTCGGCACAGCCAAGGCGCCGCTCTCCGCCGACGACGAGCTCGGCCGCGAGCGGATAGCTTCTGTCCGACATTCCGTCCGAACAGCCGCGCTGCGGGCGGACCTTGAGCTCGAAAGGCTTGCCGCCGAGCGTTCCGGACCAGGCGCCGCCGCCGGGACCCGGCGCGAAGCGGGTCCAGACCCTCGTCCCCTTCTGATCCTCCGGATGCGAATAGGTGACGCAGCGGCCCTCGACCTGCGCGTTCCAGAAAGGCTCGGTGCCGAGGGCGCGGACGCCGGGGGCGGGCACGGCCTTGCCGTCCTGGACCGTACAGGCGTTCGCAGACGCGGCCGGCGCCGCGGGCGACGCGGCAGCCGACGCGGCGGGCGCGGCCGAGCCTTCGCGGCAGGCGGAGACGAAGGCGTTCGCCAGCGCCCGGGGCGGCGCCGGATGGGGGCCGCTGCTCTGGGCGCCGTAGCTGGCGGAGACGGAGCCGCCGACCAGCGCGGCGAGATCCTCCGGCACCGCTCCGGTCCCGCTGACTCCGCCGCGCTGCCGGTCGCCGCGGCTGTCGGCGACCAGGGCGGCCACCTCGCTTCCGCTTCCGAACGAAAGCCGCTCCTCGCTGCCCACCGGGCGAAAGCCGGGGACGTTGACCAGCAGCCGTTTCCCGCCCGCGGGGCAGAAAAGGCGGATGGCGGCGCGGTCCGGCCCCGCCAGCACCAAGGCGACGCCCTCGCCGCTCGACTGCAGGTCCCAGCCCGGAGCCGCGCTCTCCGCGTCGACCTTCGCGGCCGGAGACGGGGCAGCCGGTGCTTCACTGCGATTGTCCGGCCCGGCCCCGGGGCCGGATTCGCCGACCCCGCAGCCGGCGACGAGGGTTGAGGTGACGGCGACGAAGCCCAGGATGCGCATTTTGAAGGTCCTCCCGCCGATGGGCGTTCCACCGTCCCGCCGCCACGTCAAGCGGGGCCCGGGCCCGCCCGGAGCGAAAAGGTGGATTCCAACCGCGCGCGTCCCTAACAAGGTGTCATGCGCTCGGCGCCGTAAAGGGATTTGAAAATGCGCTGCTTTCCGATGCTCCTGCTTCTTCTTGCGAGCCCCTCCGCCCACGCCGCCGAATGGAAGGCTGAGGATCCTACAAACCGCACGGTCATCGAACTCGGGGCGGAGACGCTCGGCGCCGTGCTTGCAAAGACGGGGGCCAAGCCGGGAACGGAAATGCCGGGGGAACCCGGGACGAGCATGGCCACGTTCCCGAACGGCCGCAAAGTCGTGCTTTCGCTCAACCATTGCGACGACGCGCTGAAGAAGTGCGGCGGGCTTATGCTGATGAGCTTTCTGAACCCGCCGCCGGGGTGGAACGAGGCGAGGCTCAATGCCGCGATGGTCAACCATCTCAGCAGCCATCACTTCGCCACCATCGGTTTCGTTGACGGGCCGAGAAGCCCGATGATCATGGTTCGGAGCATCATCGCAGAATTCGGGATGCCCCAGGGCCAGCTTTATCGCGAGCTGACCGACTTCGCCCTGAGCGTGCAGACCTTTGACGAGGTACTAAAGGCGCCGGCCGCAGCGAAATGACTGCGGCAGCGCCGGCCTGCGGCCGCCCGATCGGGATCAGCGCCTGGCGACCCGTTCCTTGAGAGAGGTGGCGGGATCTCGGAGCGGGGGGCCGGAGCGGCGGAAGAGCCAGGTGCGGCGAAAAGAGTTGCGATCGCTGCCGTGACCGGAGCTTTCGGTTTCCGGATCGTTGCCGTTCCACCCATCGACCCGGTTGCAGCGGAAAGGGGATCCCGGCATTGTCCGCACACGGGGAGAGCGCGATGGCCGACAACAAGCCCGTCCTCTTGGCAGGCGGCAATCCGCAGATCGCGAAGGGCGAAGGGGACGGCCCCGTCCAGGCCTATATTGCGGCCATGCCCGGCTGGAAGAGGGAAGTGGGCCGCCGCCTCGACGCCATGATCGAGCGGTCGGTTCCCGGGGTGCGAAAGGCGGTCAAGTACAATTCCCCCTTCTACGGCGCGCCCGGCCGGGAGGGCTGGTTCCTGAGCTATCATTGCTTCGCGCGCTACGTGAAGCTGACCTTCTTCCGCGGATCCGCGCTCCGGCCGGCGCCGCCGGTCGACTCCAAATATGAGGACGTGCGCTACTTCCACATCCATGAAGGCGAGACGATCGACGAGCAGAAGCTCGCAGGCTGGCTCAAGCAGGCGAGCGAGCTTCCCGGCGAGAAGATGTAGGGAGATGAAGATGAGCGGCGACACCCCTTCCGAAGCGGCCGCCCCGAATGACGGCAGCCCCGGCGACTGGCGGGACGCGACCCTGGCGCGGGTGCGGGCTGTGATCCTTCAAGCCGATCCGGAGGCGATCGAGACCGTGAAATGGCGCAAGCCGTCCAACCCGGCTGGCGTGCCGGTGTGGGAGCATGGCGGCCTGATCTGCACCGGCGAGAGGTACAGGGACAAGGTGAAGCTGACCTTCGCCAGGGGCGCGGCGCTCGAGGATCCGGCGAAGCTTTTCAACGCCAGCCTCGACGGCAACAGCCGGCGCGCCATCGACATTCGCGAAGGCGAGGAGATCGACGAGGAGGCGCTCAAGGCGCTGGTCCGCGCGGCGGCGGCGCTGAACCTGTCGGGAGGCGGGCGGTAAAGACCCCGCCTACAGCCTCTGGGTGAGGCTGAGGCCGTTGCCGTCCGGATCGCTGAAGAAGGCGACCTTGCAACTGCCGTCCGGAGCAGTCCAGATGCCGCGTTCGTCCTGCCCGAGCCCTTCATAGACGTTCATGGCGACCCCGCGCGCGGCGAGCGTCCCGACCGCCGAATCCATGTCCGGCACTTCCCACCCGAGCACCGGATGCGCCGCCGCCGAATAGCCGGGGACCTGCGTCAGCCTCAGAGTGATCCCGGCCAGGTCGAACAGAGCCGCGAAGCCGTCGTCGCCCAGGCGCCGCAGGCCCAGCGTCTCGGCATAGAATGGCTCGGCCGCCTCGCGGTCGGCGGTTGCGATCATCGCGACGGGACGGGCATCGGCGAGCGGCATTGAGATTCTCCTGGCTGGCAATTGAGTCTCAGAGTGATGCCGCGGGAAATGGCGCGAAACCATCGCCCACACGGGTGATTCCGGCGGCCCGGGCGGATGAGCCCCACGGGTTTGCTCATCGTCAGGCGAACTGCACGAGATCCCACAGGTTGCCATAGAGATCCTCGAAGACGGCGACCTTGCCGTAGGCGTGGACCGCCGGCTCGCGCACGAACCGGACGCCCCTGGCAAGCATCGCGGAATGGTCGCGGTCGAAATCATCCGTCGCGAGGAACAGGAAGACCCGCCCTCCGGCCTGGTCGCCGATGAGGGCGGCTTGCCGCTCGGTGGAGGCTCGGGCGAGAAGCAGGGTCGCGTCGCCTTCGCTCCGGCCGGGCGGGGCGACCAGCACCCAGCGCTTGTCCTGCCGGGGCTGGTAGGAATCCTCGACCAGCGAGAATTGGAGCTTCTCCGTGAACCAGGCGATCGCCTCGTCGTAATCCCGCACGATGAGGGCGACATGAGCGATGGACCGCGGCATCGGGCGGGGCTCCTTGAAAAGGCTTGGCGGCGTCGCCCGGGACCAGCGATGAACGACTGGAATGGCCGCTCAGGCGCCGCGCCGCCAGATCCTTCGGGCGGCATAGAGGCAGAAGAGGCCGATGGCGATGAACAGGGCGAAGAGAAGCGCCTGGTGAAGCCAGCGCCCGTCAGGGCGATCGGAACGATCGCGAAGACCCGCCAGCGGCCGAGCGGGCGGCTGTCCTTCACCTCCGGCATTCCATGAGTATGGCGCGGCCCCAGCGCGTGTCGACCGGTCCGCTCACGACCACGAACCCGGCTTTCTCATAGGCCCGGCGAGCCCGGATATTGTCCGGATGCGGGTCGGTGCCGATCGCCGGCACGCCTTCCGCGAAGAGCCGGTCGCATTGCTGGCGAAGAAGGGCGCTGCCGTGACCGCGATCCAGCATGTCCGGCTCGCCGATATAGAGGTCCACACCGCGCGATCCGTGTGGAAGATAGGAAAAAGGGTGGGGATCCCAGGCATGGCAGGCGTAATCCTGAGCGAAAGCGAAGGGCCGGCCGCCCTGCTCCACGACCCAGAGGGCCATTGCGGAGTCCGCAAGATGGTCGGCCAGCTCGGCTTCGGGATGCTCCCAAGCGCCCCACCATCGCAAGACTTCAGGGGAGTCGCGCCAGCGGCGGAGCATGGGGAGGTCCGCCGGGGCGGCGGGGCGGAAGCGGTAATGAGCGGGCACGGCGGGAGCCTAGCCGGAACGCGCCCGGCCGACGAGGGTGCGCGCGCTCAACCGCGCCTGCTTGGCCGTGGACTATAGGCTGTCCCGGTTTTCGGGCCAGCTTTCCGCGGCTCCGGCAGCCCTCGCGCGGCGGGCCTACCGCCTCGGCGACGGCGAAGAGCCTTCGGCCCCGCCGGTCGCGCCGTCATCCTCGCCCGCCTCCCGCTGCAGGGCCCCTGCTATCCGATTGCCGATCTCCGAGCGGCGGCTGGCCGCATAGAGGTTGTTCGAGCCGGAATAGAGACCGCGCAGGAAGGCGAGGTCCCATTCGGTCAGAGTGAGCGGCACCGGGCTGCCCATCGGGGCCTCGAGGATCGTGACGATCGTCGGCGCGGCGGAAGTGGCGAGACGCTCGGGATCGGTTCTGGCGAACAGGCGCATGGCGGCGTAGTCGGCAAGCTGGGTCGTGGTCAGCCCGTCGAGGGCCGATCGCTCCACGACGACCACCGCGGCCGCGAATTGCGGGCGGACGGCCGTCGAGATGCGCGAAGCGGCCCGGCCGGTGCGGTTGGCCGCCACGCCCTCCTCCTCCCCGATTTCGCGGCCGTCGGCGTTCAGCATCGGGCCCTGCATCTGCCAGGCCGCGGCGGGACCTTCCCCCTTCATCAGCCGGCGCATCTCGCCGCGCGAAACGGTGGTGAAGAAATGGGGATAGCGCCGCGCAAGGCCCTGCATCAGCGCC
>DASVTA010000488.1:0-18398 GCA_036387815.1 Allosphingosinicella sp. | reverse complement strand
CGGCCGAGTGCGGTCAATGCTTGAACTCGGATACGCTCACGGCAATCTCTGCGAAGCTAACGTTCGCCACGGCCGTAACGTGCCGGCGGGCTTGGCGCATTGCCGAATGGCATTGGAGGTTGAAAGGGCCGCCCTGGCACTGAGCCCTGGCGACGAGGAGATTCTGCGCGCCCTCGCGAACCGCCACGGTTGGCTCGCGGACACTTTGATGGTCCAGAAGAAGTACGCCGAGGCACGATCCCATCGTATGTCCGAAGCCGCCATCACCGCATCGCTGATCAAAGGCAATCCCGACGATGCCGAGCTTCGCGACCGGGCAATCTGGCCCCAAATCGGCCTCGCTAAGATCGACATTGCCGAAGGGAAGCTCGAACAGGGCCTCGCCCGCTACCGTGCATGCCTTCGGGATCTCGACCGACTTGCCGCAGAATTCCCTGACAACCAGCTGATCCTGGGCGAGCGCATTCGGGTGAATGTGCTCGCCGCCTCAGCGCTGCGGCGGGCCGGGCAGGGTGACTGGCTGACCTATCGCAACCGGGCGGAAGTGTTGCTGTACGGCGGACCCCTGGCAGCGGGTCGTGAACGCACGCTACCGCAGGGCATGGAGCGCCAGCACGAGATGCTGGCAAGACTGGACCAGGGAGATCAGAAATGACGAACGAACTGTCACGGCGGAACGTCATGCTTATGACAGGCGCCGGCCTTGCTCTCGCTGCGTGCGGAACCAAGCCCCGACCTCAGGCCTCTACGTCCGGTTCGGAGGAGCAAAAAGGCCTTTGTGAAGCTTGGGGATGGGAGGCGGAGCGCGATCCCGATAATCCCACCAGTAATTTGCCTGCGCTCGCGTACAAGCCGGCGCATATTGCGATTCTCTTCATTGATTTCTCTCAGAATTGGAAACTCGCCATCAATCACGCAAGTTTCGGTCCCGATCCCGCTCTAGCTGACGACGGGAAACGGCTCGAAAGGGCACTTGCCGCCCTGGGAGAGCGTGAGAACCTCCCGGGAAACCTAGAGAGAAGATTCGCAAATTTGAAAGAAAATCCGCCTTATAAAAGAAAGTCAGATAACACGACCGACAGGATAGATTTTTCTGATTTTGGCTTCGCCAGTCAGACCGAGTTGTTCATTTATTTCAACAGCCGAGAAGTCATTCTGAATCAACACAACCTTATTTCCTTCACACCGCGGTCGCAGGATGGCGACCCCCGTGACAAAAATTTCAGTTATCTTGCTGCCAAGATAGTGTCAGACACCGGCATATTGCCGGGCCGGTTGGTGAGAGTGAGAAATTACATGTTAGACGACAGTCAAAAGCCAATTGGGTTGGGCCAAGCGACGAAGAGACAGCTCTACTCCATGAACATCCATTTTCGATTGAAGAGCGGCGGTCAGAATATCCCTTTGGTGATTGATCCCGACACTGGTAACGGCACCGGCCACGAGCCCTGATAAGGGTCTTGGTGCGGACGGCGGGACTCGAACCCGCACGCCCCGAGGGGCAGAAGATTTTAAGTCTCCGGCGTCTACCGGTTCCGCCACGTCCGCACGCGGCCTTCGCATGCCATGATCCCCGGCCCCGCGAAAGGCGGTTGCTTCGCGCCCGCCGCGCATTACGCGCTTGACATGTAGGAACAGAAAAAGAACAAGATGCAGGTCGAGTCGCTCTCCTGGCCAAAGGGCGGCGCGGCGGGAAACGGCCGAGCGGGCGTCAACCCGCGAAGCCGACGGTCGGCGCGAAGTACATCCGGGAACGTATGAGCTCGCGTCTATCGAAGAGCCGGTCTGAGCGAATGTCTCCCCGGCGGTTCGCCCGAAAGGGCGTGCAGCCGGTACCGCCTGGGCCGCGAGGCCGGGAAGGCGGGAAGCCACCTTCCTCCCGGGAGCGGGAGGGACGGGGACCCCGCGGCTCTTCACTTAAGTCTGGACGCTTTCGATCAACGAACGAAAGCACCAAAGTCGTCCAGCGCCGGGTGCCTGTGGCAGGACGCGCCGACCGTTTCTTCCCGTCTCCAGCGGACGCACCCGCGCGCCCGTCATCCGGCGAAAGCCGGGGCAAGGGCCGCTGAGGCGCGCCCGTCATCCCGGCGAAAGCCGGGACCCAAGGCCGGAAAAGGCGCCGCGCCTCCACCCGATCCCGGCTTCCGCCGGGAAGACGTAACCGCTTCTCTCTACCTTGTGCCTTGTGCCCTTGTGCCTTCGTGCCTTCTCTTGAAACCGGGTTCCAGGGCGGCGGAAAGCCCCGCCGGAGGGCGGACCGAGTGCAAGGCGAGGGAACGCCCGCGCGTGCGGCGCTTCTCCCGAGTGATTTTGGAGAGAAGGCGCGAAGGTACAAGGCAGGAAGAGGGAGAGATTGCCGCTTCGCGGCATGGGGCGCGGCGCGTCCACTTCGTCCACTTCGTCCACTTCGCTCCGCCGGAACGGCGGCGCTCAGACGTTCAGGCGCTCGCGCATTTCCTTGCCGGGCTTGAAATAGGGGACGCGCTTGGCGTCCACGTCGACGGCGTCGCCGGTGCGCGGGTTGCGGCCCTTGCGGGCGTCGCGCTCGCGGGTGGAGAAGGCGCCGAAGCCGCGGAGCTCGACCCGGCCGCCGCGCTGGAGCTGCTCGGTGATCGAGTCGTAAAAGGCGGAAACCACCCGCTCGATCTCCTTGCCGGTGAGATCCGGATGATCATCGCAAAGCATCTGCACGAGCTCGGAACGGATCACAGCTTCCCCCAAGATAAATACGGCCAGCGCGGATACTGCCTTGCCCCCAATGCATGACCCGCTAACCCAGGTTAAATCGCACTTTTTCGCCGAACGCAATATCTCAGGTTCGAAAAAGCGAGGAAAATTCGGCTCTTGCCGCAGATAGGTATCGGTCGGCCGAAGGGGCGGGCCGCACCGCGACCCGCCCGAACCGGTTAGTCCTTGGCCTTGTTTTTCAGCGCTTCCCCAAGAATATCACCAAGGCTGGCTCCGGAATCCGACGAGCCGTACTGGGCGACCGCCTGCTTCTCCTCGTGGATCTGCAGCGCCTTGATCGAGAAGTTGGGCTTCTTCGACCGGTCGAAGCCGATCACCAGAGCGTCGAACTTCTGTCCGACCTGGAAGCGCTCGGGGCGCTGCTCGTCGCGGTCGCGGCCCAAGTCGGTGCGCTTGATGAAGCCCGTTGCCCCGTCGTCGCCGACCTGGACCTCGAGCCCGCCGTCGCGGACCTCGAGAACGGTCACGGTGACCGTCTCGTTCTTGTTGACGCCGCCGCCCGCGGCCGCGGTCCCGCCCTTGGCCACCCCGCCGCGCTCGAGCTGCTTCATGCCGAGCGAGATGCGCTCCTTCTCGACGTCGACGTCGAGCACGACCGCCTTCACCATCTCGCCCTTGCGATGCAGGTTCAGCGCTTCCTCGCCGGTCACGCCCCAGGCGATGTCCGACATGTGGACCATCCCGTCGACGTCGCCGTCCAGGCCGATGAACAGGCCGAACTCGGTCGCGTTCTTGACCTCGCCCTCGACCTCGGTGCCGACCGGGTGGGTCGAGGCGAAGGCCTCCCACGGATTGGCCTGGGCCTGCTTGAGGCCCAGCGAAATGCGGCGCTTCTCCTCGTCGACCTCGAGCACCGAGACGTCCACTTCCTGAGAGGTCGAGACGATCTTGCCCGGATGGACGTTCTTCTTGGTCCAGCTCATCTCGGAGACGTGGACGAGGCCCTCGATGCCCGGCTCGAGCTCGACGAAGGCGCCATATTCGGTGATGTTGGTCACCCGGCCCTTGAACACGCCGGCCACCGGGTACTTGGCGCCCGCGCCCTCCCACGGATCGGCCTCGAGCTGCTTCATGCCGAGGCTGATGCGCTGAGTCTCGCGGTTGATGCGGATGATCTGCACCTTCACCGTGTCGCCGATGTTGATCACCTCGGACGGGTGGTTGACGCGCTTGTAGGAGATGTCGGTGACGTGGAGCAGTCCGTCGATGCCGCCCAAGTCGACGAAGGCGCCGTAATCGGTGATGTTCTTGACGACGCCGTCGACGACCTGGCCTTCGGCGAGGCTCATGATCAGGCCGGAGCGCTGCTCGGCGCGGGTCTCTTCGAGGATGGCGCGGCGCGAGACGACGATGTTGCCGCGGCGGCGGTCCATCTTCAGGATCTGGAAGGCCTGCGGGATGTCCATCAGAGGCGTGACGTCGCGGACCGGGCGGATGTCGACCTGGCTTCCCGGAAGGAAGGCGACGGCGCCGCCCAAATCGACGGTGAAGCCGCCCTTGACGCGGCCGAAGATGATCCCTTCGACTCGGTTGCCGGCGGTGAACTCGGTCTCGAGCTTGTCCCAGGCGGCCTCGCGGCGGGCGCGGTCGCGCGACAGCATCGCCTCGCCCTGGTGGTTCTCGACCCGGTCGACGAAGACGTCGACGACGTCGCCGACGGCGATCTCGGCCTTCTGGCCCGGAGCGGCGAACTCGCGCAGCGAAACGCGGCCTTCCGACTTCAGGCCGACGTCGATCACGGCCATGTCGTTCTCGATCGCGGTGACCGTCCCCTTGACGACCTTGCCCTCGAAGCCCTCATTCTCGCCGCCGAGGGTCTCGTTCAGAAGTTTCGCGAAATCGTCGCGAGTCGGCATCGCCGCAGTAGCCATAAGCTCTAAAATCCTTCGTTGCTTTTATTCCGGCCAGGGGTTGTCTCCCCCGGTCTTCGAAACGTGATTGCCCCCGCCGCCCCATGCGTCGGAAGCATCCTGCGGGCTCATGGCGAGCGGAGAAGCCTAGAAAGCAAAAAGGCGCGACAGGGGTGGGCGTTTCGCCTCTACCTCCCGCGCGCTGAGCCTTAGCCGAGCCTCCACAGGCGCTTGGCGCCCGCTGGACGGAGGGGGATATAGGGGAAGGCGGGCAACGTCTGCAAGTGGTACTTGCGGCCGGGGCGCTGAGAGAGCCGGCGGTTTTTGTCCCCCGTGACCTGCGTCACGCCTCCCGCGGGGCGGCCGTGCCATCTTTCCACTTCCACAAACATCCTTCGAAGGAGAGGGGCGTGCCAGACAATCCTCAAGTCCGACCCAGTTCGGCTCCAACCAACAAGGCGGTCGCGGCGACCGGGGCGTCGGCGTTCGGGGCCGCCGTCTCGATACTGATCCTTTATTTCGCCGATCGCGGCGACACGCTGCCGGACGAGGTCAAGGGAGCGATCACCACCATCGTGACCGCCGTCGTCACCGCACTTGCCGCCTATTTCGTTCCGCCGGGCTCGGGAGAAGCGGTGATCCTCGACAGCGCCGGCAAAGCCCAGACCGCACGAGTCGTCGGCTAACGCTTAGCCATGGCCGAGGAGCCTGTATCTTTCCCGCCTTAGCTTCCGTCGGCCGAGCCGAAGCGTTCGGCAAAGAAAGGGGTCCCGGCGCCTGCGCCAAATACCCCTCCACCCCCTTCGGGCGGTCCCCCTCCCCATCTGACGATGGGGAGGATGCGAAGTGATCCGGCCCGATCCTGCCGATTTCGCCGACCTGCTGGAGCAGGCGGCTTGGGCCTTCGGCACGAGCATTGGAAGTGGCGGACCGGGCCGACGCGATGGTGTGTTCGATGAGCGAGCTGGTGCGGCCGACGGGAGAGCCCCGGATTCCCGGAGGGTCTAGAGCGGGCTCGGCGGGGCGTAGGGAATGGCGCCGGCCACGTCCCGGCGCGGGACGGTGCTTCGGGGCGGCTTGACCGGAAGCGCGGCAAGGCCTTGCTGCGCAGATCGAACGAAAGGGAGCGGGCGGATGGTCAGGTTCTTCGCGGCGGCTTTGCCGATCGCGCTTGCGGCGGCGCCGGCGGCGGCCCAGGGAGGGGTGGCGAGCTCGACCACCTCCGCCTCCACCTCCGGCGGCCATATCGGGACGTGCCGGGAGATCGGCGATACCGGCCGCTTCTGCTGCGACAATTGCGGGGGCGGATTTGCGTCCGCCGACGATCCCGTCGACGTTCCGGCGCCCCCGGCCGCGCTCCTGTTCGCGGCCGGGGCGATCGCCCTCGCGGCCCGCAGGCGGCTGTCCGCGCTCTGAACCGGCGGTTCCGGCAGGCGCGGCCCGAAGGCCGCGGCTCGACCGGCCTCCTCAGGCGACCCGCATCAGCTGGCTCGGGAAGGGCAAGGCGAGCGAGCAGGCGTCGGCCGACTCGCCGTCCAGCCAGCTGTCGTAATCCTCGCGGTGGAGGATGACGGGCATCGCCTTTGGGTGGAGCGGGGCGACCAGGGGATTGGGCTCGCAGGTGAGGAAGGCGAAGCGCCGCTCGCCTTCGCTGACGCGCCAGATGCCGGCGAAGGCGCAGCATTCCTCGCCTTCCACCGTGAACCACCAATTGGCCGGGCGGCCGGTGGCGGGGTCCTTGCCGGGGCGGGGCTCGGCGAAGGCGGTGAAGGGGACGAGGCAGCGCCGGGCGGGATCGGCGATCGTGGAGCGCCAGAAGGGGCTTTCCAGGTTGCGCACGTTGGTGACGGCCTTCCTGACGGGCTTGCCGCTTTTCCCGGCCAGGGTCCGGACGATCCCCCAGGACATGGAGTCGAGGAGGCGCTCGCCGCCCTCCTTCCGGACGACGACCGACCGGTACTGCGGATAGATGTCCGCCCGCTCCTCGAACGGTTCGGAGAGCGGGCGGGCGTCGAAGAGGCGGCTCAGATTCTCGGTGGCGCGCTGGCGGTACAGATTGCACATGAAATCGAGGATAGCAGCCTCGCACGGGCTTCCAAGCCCCCTCATTGTTCGCTATTTGTTCTCATATGGAAGAGCGAATCATCGTCACTCGGACCGAACTGGCCGGAGCCGTCCGAGTATGGCTTCGAGTGATGCCCAAGCCAGTCTGGCGGGCCCTCGAGAAATACCAGATCGCCGCGCTGGAGAAGCGTCAGGATCCCGAGGAGGAGCCGAAGGTCCATGCCGCGGTGGCGGAGCATATCGCGGGCCATTTCGAGCGGGCCAATTGGGAGATCAGCCGGCCCCGGCCGAGGGACCTTGGATCGCCGCCGCCCTGGAGCGGAGGCCGGGATCCGTCCAGATGAAGTTGAAGCGCCCGTTCCGCCTAAGGCCGGGGCAAGGCGGCACGACTGGGCCCCGGCCTTCGCGGGGAAGCAATTCCACCTCAGCGGGGACAGGCTCCGGGCGCGGTCTCGCGATCGCAAGGGACCGGACGGAGCGTTTCGCGGCGGGGCTGGAAAGGGCCGGCGGCGAAGGAACGCCACGGAAGAATATGGGGGCCGGCACGCCCGTGGAAGCAAACGAGCCGGACACCCCCCCGTGCGGAAGGAAGCCATTCCACCGACCGGTTGAAACATCCGTTAGCAGACCGATCCGCCTCCAGTCCAGCGCGATTGTTTGAGCGGGATGAGAAAAATGAATGATAACAACATCGAACGATTCGAAGCGGCGGTCCCAAGCGGCTCCGGGAAGGTCCAAAAACGGATTTACCCGGCGCCTTCGCCCCCGGCGGCCCCTTTGGCCGGCCCCGATGGCGCCGGAGGTGAACGGCGACTGTCAGGGCCGTTCAGACGTTCATCATTCCCGATCGTGCAGAGACCCGCTCGCCCACCACGGCCGGCGCGGCGTTCGACGATGTATGTCGCGCGCCGGCCCGGACGGGCCCCTCCAGTAGCTTAACGGGGGCGGGGCCGGCATCCGCAAGCACGGGTGCCGGCCCCGACTTATTTCCGCAGCCCTTACGGCCGCCGGTCGCGCGGGTCGTTCTTCCTCAGCCCGAGCAGGCCGGCGAGGCCGAGAAGCCCGAGCAGGCCCCATTTGCCGCCGTCGCCGTCGCCCTCGTCATGCTCGCCCTCGGCCACTCCCGCCGAACCGCCGTCCGCCCGGTCCCGATCGTCGCGCGCCTCGCCCTCGGCATCGGCATTGGCCGCATGGTTGGCGAGGGCGCCGGCCTGCGCCTGCACGCCATTGGCCTGCTCGGCGAGCCAAGAAGAAAACTATATCCGAAACGGACATAACTGTTCTTGTAGAGTCTTTTAGGCCGTCATACGCCATAGGCCGCACCGCGTTAGAGTCGCGTCCGAGTCGCGCTATCCAGACAGTAGGCGTTCTCCAAGTAAAAGCCAAGACAGTCTGCGCTGTATAGAATTTTCCATTTGTGGACTATTCTATACTTTATTTGTCTTTTTTCATCCGAAACGAAAAGGAGGCCAGAAAATGGCGACTGAAATCGACGAGATCGTTGCTCGCGTCAAAGAAGAAATATTCAGAGAGGTCAATTCAGCCCCGGCGGCCAAGGAGCACCCGTTGGATCTGGCGGGCGCGATCGGCCGCCTCTCCGCTCAATCCAACCGAGCATGGACGCTGACCGGCTCCTGGGCAACTAAACTCGCTTAACAGGGTAAGCATCCAAGGTATCCGTCATGCAAATCGAGACAAAACTTTGGCGCGGTGTGAACATCCTGCTCGATAGCTACGTCGAGATTCATTCAGACGATCGGATATTACTAATCTACACGGTAGATAGTTGGGAGGCTGTCGCCTGGGTCAGCGCCGCTTTGGAAATGCGAAACGCGGCGCACAACCGGCTATGGATGACTCCGCTCGTCGACCCGGGCTTTCCAGCACGGCTCGAACAAGCCTTGTCCGGGGCCGACAAATCACCCGGGCGCCTGGTGGTGCTGACCTTTGAGCGGGACACCATGTCGCATGGCCCGGTGCTCGACGAGGCGCTTGCGCGCTACGATCCGAAACGGGTTGCCTTGTTCCGGACGATCAGCGCCGGATCCGACCTGTTCGAGAGCGCGCTGCAGGCCCGGCCGGCGGAGCTGTCCGCGCGCAACACGACGGTGCTCGAAAAATGCATGAACGCCAGACGATTGCGCATCCGCACGAAAGGCGGAACCGACCTCGATGTCTCGCTCGACAGCCAGCGGCATCGGTGGATCAGCAATCGCGGCGTCTCCAGACCGGGAAGCACGACCATATTGCCCGCGGGCGAGGTGGCGACCTACCCCTCCTCGGTCGACGGCGTTCACGTCGCGGACGTTGCTTTCAACGTCAACGCCATCGTCGCGCGGGACGCGCGTCTGGAGCGCTTCCCCGTCACGATATGGATCGAAGATGGGCGCGTGACCCGGTTTCGCTGCGAGAGCGGGGAGACGTCGCGCTTCCTCGACGACTGCTTTCAGGAGCAATGCGCGGTCAATATCGGCGAGCTCGGCTTCGGGACGAATTTCCAGATAGCAAGGCCGGTCGCAATGAATTCGCATATCAACGAGCGCATTCCCGGCGTCCACCTCGGCCTCGGCCAGCACAATCAGGAGGGAAGTGTCGTCTCCTATCGTTGCTCCATCCATCTGGATCTGATCGGTCGCGGGGGCATGATCTGGGCCGACGACGATCCCGTTCCGCTCGACCTCGAACGGCTCGAGCCTTCACTCAATCCGCATCCGACCCAAGCGCGCAGCGAGGACGTGTTTTCAGGCGACGTGAGCGAGCTGGGCGACGGCGACTGCTGCGGACTTCTCGCCAAACATCAGTTCGAGCCTTCGCCGTTCCCGGTGCAATGACACCGGAGACAGACCCCGGAGACAATGGGGGCGCCATCGACAGCATAGATTCACACGAGGCGGCGGGCGGCTTTGCTCCCCTGACACTCTGGTGACAGTCACCTGACTGTCACCGAAACATCCGGCGGCGCCCTGCCGCTCCGCCACCCATTGACGCCGCCGCAGACTTGTCCGACAAATCGCCGCCGCTCGAAGGGGAAATCATTGGCCAGTCTGGAGCTTAGCAACGTCAGCAAGGCCTATGGCGAAACGCTCGTTCTGGACGAGGTTTCGCTGACGATGGAGACGAAGGAGTTCGTCGCTTTCCTGGGGCCGTCGGGGTCGGGCAAGTCCACGCTGCTCCGGATCATCGCCGGGCTCGAGACCGCCGACGCTGGCGAGATCCGGCTGGAAGGGGAGCGGATCGACCAGCGTCCGCCGGGCGACCGCGGGGTCGCGATGGTGTTCCAGCATTATGCGCTTTATCCGCATATGACCGTGCGCGAGAACATGGCGTTCGGGCTTCGCAACGCGAAGGTGCCGAAGGACGAGATCGAGGCGCGGGTGGCGGAAGCCGCGCGGGTGCTCGAGATCGAGAGCCAGCTCGACAAGAAGCCGGGGCAGATGTCGGGCGGTCAGCGCCAGCGCGTCGCCATCGGCCGGGCGATCGTCAAGCACCCGAAGCTGTTCCTGCTCGACGAGCCCTTGTCGAACCTCGACGCGGCGCTTCGGATGCGCACCCGAGTCGAGCTCGCCCAGCTTCGCCAGCGGGTGGACGCGGCCTTCATCATGGTGACCCACGACCAGGCCGAGGCGATGACCCTGGCCGACCGGATCGTGGTGATGAACGAGCGGGTGATCCAGCAGGTCGGAGCGCCGATGGAGATCTACGCGCGGCCGGCCAACACCTTCGTCGCCCGCTTCGTCGGCTCGCCGGCGATGGCGCTCGCGCCGGCGGCGCTGGTCGAGAGTGGCGGCGGTTTCGCCCGGGTGAGGCTCGGCGACGGGTCGGAGGTGGAGACCCGGGTGCCCCGGGCCGGGCTTCCGGCGGAGGGCCCGCTCCAGATCGGGCTGAGGCCCGAGAGCGTGCGGGTCGCGGGCGGCGGCGCGAGCGGAACGGCGGCCAAGGTCGAGCTCGTCGAGCGGCTCGGCGAGCGCACCTTGATCTACGCCCGGCTCGCCGACGGCCAGGCGATCACCGCCGAGGACGAAGGATTGAGCCGGGTCAGGATCGGAGAGACGATCGGGCTGAGGATCGAAGGCGGATCGGCGCATCTCTTCGGCCCGGACGGGACGGGCCATCATGCCGAGGCGGGGGCGGAATGAGGCGGTCATGCCCCACAACTCCTCTCCCGCTTTCCGCGGGAGAGGGGGGACCCAAGCCGAAGGCTTGGGGGGTGAGGGTCTTGCTGACTCATTGCTACAGACCCTCACCTCCCACCGCTTCGCGGCGGGCCCCTCCTCTCCCGCGGAAGGCGGGAGAGGGGAAGTGCAGGCGAGGCTGCTGAATGTCGGTACAGCTCAAACGCCGCGACTGGGGCGGGATGCTCTTCGTCCTGCCTTTCCTCACCGCTTATGTCGTCATCCTCATCTATCCCCTGCTCAGGGGAATGGCGCTCAGCACGCAACGGGTCGATCTGTTCGGGGGCGGGACCTTCGTCGGGCTCGACAATTATGCGCGGCTGTTCGCCGACGACACCTTCGTCCGCTCGATCCTCAACACCTTCCTGCTCGCCTTGATGATCGTCCCGCTGCTGACGGTGCTGGCGCTGGCGCTCGCCCTCGCCCTCAACCGCGCCACTCGCGGAGCGGCGATATTCAGGGGCGTGTTCTTCTCCTCCTCCGTCCTGTCGGTGACCATCGTCACCTTGATCTGGCGCTTCGTCCTGGCGCCCGACGCCGGGCTGCTCGGCGAGACGGCGCAGGCGATGGGCGCCGAGCCCATCCCGTTCCTCAGCCACCCGACCTGGTCGCTCTGGGCGCTCGCCATCGCCACCATCTGGTGGTCGATCGGCCTGCCGATGATGCTCTTCCTGGCCGGCCTGCAGCAGATCCCGGGCGACGTCTACGAAGCGGCAGCGCTCGACCGGGCGAACCGCTGGACGACGCTTCGGCGGGTCACCCTGCCGGCGCTGAAGCGCACCGTCGTCCTCGTCGTCATGCTGCAGACCGCGGCCCAGCTTCAGATCTTCGGCCAGGCGCAGCTCCTGACCGGCGGCGGCCCGGCCGGAGCGACCCGGACGATGGTGCTGTTCATGTTCGAAGCCGCCTTCGGCCGCTGGGAGCTGGGCTATGCGACGGCCGCGGCCGAGATCCTGTTCCTGCTCATCGTGCTGATCACGCTCACCCAATATGTCACCACCATGCGCGGATCGGAGGACGAGCGTGGCCGGTAGGGTGTATCGCCATTCGATCCGGCTGAAGCCGAACAATAGCCTCTCCCGTTCTTCACGGGAGAGGAGGGGCCCAAGCGAAGCTTGGGAGGTGAGGGTCTGTACGCCGGACTCAGCAAGACCCTCACCTCCCACCGCTTCGCGATGGGCCCCTCCTCTCCCGCGGAAAGCGGGAGAGGGACGGAAAGCGGGCCGCTGATGTCCACTCAGCCTAGCACCCGCTGGCCGCCGCTGACGCTGGTCGCGATCCTGCTGGCGGCGTTCGTCATGCTGGCGCCGCTCATCTGGACGCTGCTGCTTTCGCTCAAGGCCAACGAAGCCCTGGTCGGCAACAGCGGAGCGGCTCTGGCGCCGCCCTACACGCTCGAGAATTACCGGTCGATCCTGCAGGGGAACCAGGTGTTCCGCTGGCTCATCAACAGCCTCATCGTCTCGGGCGGGACGACGCTTGGGGTGCTCGTCCTGTGCAGCCTCGCGGGCTACGGCTTCGCACGGCTGGAATTCCCGTTCCGGCGGACGCTCTTCATCTTCGTCCTGCTCGGGCTCGCCATCCCGGAGCAGGCGGTGATCCTCCCGCAGCATCAGCTCTTCGCGGAGCTGAGGCTCCACAATTCCTATCCAGGGCTGATCCTGCCGGGGCTCGCGGGGCCGTTCGGCGTCTTCTTCATGACCCAGTATATGCGCGCCATCCCCAAGGATCTGGACGAGGCGGCGATGCTCGACGGGGCGTCCCGGCTGAAGCTGTTCTGGAAAGTGCTGCTTCCGCTCACCCTGCCGGCGCAGGCGACGCTCGGCGTTTTCACCTTCCTGGGGACCTGGAACGCTTATTGGTGGCCGCTGATATCGGCGACCCGCAGCGACATGTACACGCTCACCGTCGGCCTCGCCGCGGCGCAGATGAACTATGCGCAGACGTCCGGCCTCGGCTTCCTGATGGCGCAGGCGGTGTTCGCCTCGATCCCGATCTTCATCGTCTACATCCTGTTCCAGAAGCAGATCGTTCGCGCCATGGCCGGGACGGCGGTGAGATGAGAGGGGTGGTGGGACTCTTATCCCTTAAACCCCTCTCCCGCTCTTCGCGGGAGAGGAGG
This sequence comes from Allosphingosinicella sp., assembly GCA_036387815.1. GTDB lineage: Bacteria > Pseudomonadota > Alphaproteobacteria > Sphingomonadales > Sphingomonadaceae > Allosphingosinicella. The sequence goes on along the minus strand of DASVTA010000488.1, from coordinate 5,442 downwards.
GGCCCATCCGCGGAGCGGGTGGGAGGTGAGGGTCTTGCTGAGTCCGCGGTACAGACCCTCACCTCCCACCCGCTTCGCGGGCGGGCCCCTTCTCTCCCGCGCAAAGCGGGAGAGGGGTTGGGAGGGGTAAGGTGGGGCCTGGCCCTCTTCGCAGCCCTCGCGCTTTCCAGCTGCGGCGAGAGCGGCAAGGACGGGCGGGCGGAAATCTACCTGCAGCGCTTCTTCGGCGAGTGCGGGGCGCAATATGGCGGCGCCACGGACGTGTCGAAGGTGGAGGGCGAGTGCGGGATCGTCACGGCGATGATCAACAAGTTCAACGCCGGCAACCCCGACGTCCACGTCAGCAGCAACGTCGTCGCCTGGCCCGGCTATCCGCAGCTCTCGGCGCAGATGGCGGCGAGGGATCCGCCCGACCTCGTCACCATGCATACCGGAATGATCTCGGACTATGCGGCCGAGGGGCTGCTGGAGCCGATCGAGCCCTATCTGGCGGAGGCGGGAATCGCCCCTTCGGCGCTGACCGAGGCGAGCCGGGGCGCGGTGACGATCGGCGCTCGTGTCTACGGGCTTCCGTTCGACACGCACGGCGGGCTGTTCCACGTCAACACGAAGCTGTTCGCGAAGGCGGGGCTGATGAAGGACGGAAAGCCGGTCCTTCCCACCTCGCCGGAGGAGATGATGGTGCACGCCCGCCAGTTCACGCAGCGGACCGGCAAGCCGTACATCATCCAGAGCCTGGTGGGCGACAATGCCTATGCGGCCCGCAACCTCTATACCTACCTGCTCGCGCAGGACGCGGTGCTGTTCCCGACGCCCAGGAGCATACGGCTTCGAACGCCGCAGGCCGAGCGGATCGTCGACTTCTTCCGCGCCCTCACGGAGTCCGGAACGAGTACCCGCAACCAGGATACTCCGGCGGCCATCGCCAGCTTCATGTCCGGGGAGGGCGGCATCTACCCGACCGGGACCTGGATGATCGGCCAGTTCGAGGCCGAGGCGAACACGCCGGGGCGGCCGCTCTTCCAAAGCTACACCGTCTATCCCTATCCGCGGCTGTGGGGGGCGGAGGTGAGCTATGCCAGCGGCCACGCCTGGGTCGTCCCGAAGCGCGAGCGCACGCCCGAGCAGCGGCGGGCGATCGGCCGTTTCTTCCGCTTCATCGCCGAACATAATTTCGACTGGGCGCGCACCGGCCACCTCCCCGCCTTCAAGGCGGTGATCGAAAGCCCGGCCTTCAAGGCGCTGCCCCATCGAACCAACATCGCGCCCGTGGCAAGCACGGGACGGCCGCTTCCCGGAGGCGTGCAGCGCCAGAACGCCATCGAGGGGCTGGTCGGAGAGGAAGTCGCCGCGGCCTTCAACGGGCAGAAGTCGACCCGGCGCGCGCTGGCCGACGCGGAGCGGCGGGTCAACGAGCTGCTGGCGGGGCTGGATTGAGCGAGGCTGTTCGCGCTGCTGCATCAGGAGGAACCCGCGATGGTGAAGAAGGCCGCCGGCAAGACGAAACACGCCGTGGAGATACTCGACGACAACGGCACTTTGATCGCGACCGCTCGGAATGTGTCGGCCGCAACCGGGCGCGCCGTCGACGAAGGCAAGGCGCCGGCCAACAAGCGCGGCCTTTCCAAGCCGTAGCTGCCGGGGTGCAGGAATGAATGGGGACAATATGGATATTCCGCCCCTGCACGCGCGGTAGCTCGCCTGGAGAACGGATACTGTCCCAACTTTCCGTTTGACCGTTGTCGGCGGCCGCCTCGACTGACACAAAAGGGGCTCGAAGCTCCAGGGGGTTGAATATGGCGGCACTTGCCAATGGCGGCCGGTCAGGCGCGATGCGCGACCGGGGGAAAAGGCTGGGCGCGGCCCTCCTGCTGGCGATGGTCGTCGGCGGGGGCGGCCCCGCGGCAGCTACCGGGCAAGTCTCGAAGCGGCTGGAGCGGATCGAGGCCGCTTACGAGGCTGAGGATTGCAAGACCGTCGTCGCGCTCGGCGCGCCGATCCTCGACGGCAAGGGCGGCAAAGCCCTGCCGCCGGACCTCGAGGCCTGGCTTTACGATGCCGTTGTGGGCTGCGAGGCCGAACTCGACCTGGACTCCTATTACGCCCATGCGCTTCGCGGCACCGCGAACGAGACAGCGTCGGACTATCTGTGGCGGGCCCGGCTGGCAGGGGAGCTGCAGGCGAAGAAACATGAGGCGGCGGTCGCGACCGTGGAAGCGATGTTGCAGGGGCGCGGAGCGGCGCTGAACGCCATTCCAGCCGTCTGGATGGCGACGCTCGATCGTCAGCTCAAGGACGGCGGCAAGACCGACCTGCGCCGGCGGTTGCTGAAGCCGCTGATCGGTTCCTATGCCCCGGAGGGGGACCATGGCGGGGCCGACTCCTTCCGCTACAGCTACGTCCTCCTCCTGGCGGAGGCGGACAAGGCGCAGGAGGCTCGAGCGATCGTCCGGGGGCTGGAGGCGCCGTCCTGGATCGCCCGGGCCTGGCTCGATCCCCGGCTTCGCAATCTATTCCCCGAGGAGCCGGACATCCGGGCCGCGACGGAGCGCTCGCTCGCTCGTTACCGGGAAGCCATGGCTCGCCATCCCGACCGGCTCGATCCGCTGGTACGCGCAGCGGTGAAGCTGCGTCAGCTCGGCCGCCCGGCGGAGGCTTTGCGACTGCTTGAGCAGGTCGCCCCCCGAATGGGCGATCCGGCCGCCTTCACCGACTATGCGCAGGAGGTGAACTGGTGGTGGAACGAAGTCGCCAACGCGCAGTGGCAACTCGGCCGCTACGACAAGGCCGCCGCCGCTTTCCGCAAGGGCGCGCAGGCCCTCGAAGGCGCCACCTTGAACGTCAGCCAGGTGATCAACCTGGCGCAGCTCCAGAACGCTCACGGCCACGGCGAAGAGGCCCTCAAGACCCTGGCCGTTTTCGAGACCAGCGAGCGGAAAGCCAGCGCCTACGGCCAGATGGCGATGCGCTACAACCGGGCCTGCGCGCACGCCGTCGCCAAGCGGCCGGGCGATGCGGCCGCCGACCTGGCCTACATCCAAACGAATTCGAAGGACGCTCCCGGGATGCTCGGCAGCCTTCTCCTGTGCCTGGGCGACCTGGACGGCGCGGCCGCCGACTACATCGGGCGGCTCGACGATCCCGAAACCCGAAGCGAGGCGCTGCTGGAGCTCAGCGACTATGACGATCCGCCGGTCAAGGTCCCGCTCGATCCCGCCGCCGCCCGTGTTCCAGCGCTGAAAGCACGGACGGACGTCAAAGCCGCGATCGCCCGAGCCGGCGGGATTCGGCGCTTCCGGGTGCAGGCGGACTCGCTGTAGCGAAGCCCCAAGGCCGCCCCGGCGGAGTCAGGCCCGGGACGCCGCCAGCCGCCGCTCCACCGCCGCGATCGCGCTCGCGACGGCCTCCTCGATCCCCATCCCGCTCGTCTCGAGCAGAATGGCATCCTCCGCCTGGACCAGCGGCGCGGCGGCGCGGCCGCTGTCGCGGGCGTCGCGGGCCTGGATGTCGAGCAGGACGTCCTCGAAATGGACCGCGAGGCCCATCCGGGTGAGCTCCTCGAAGCGGCGGCGGGCTCGGACTTCGGGTGTGGCGGTGACGAAGAGCTTGGCTTCGGCTTGCGGAGCGATGACGGTGCCGATGTCGCGGCCGTCGAGCACCGCGCCGCCTTCCCGGGCCGCGAAATCGCGCTGCCGTTCGGCCAGAGCGGCGCGCACCAGCGGATAGGCCGAGATCCGCGACGCGATTCCGCCGGCGGCCTCGCTCCTGAGATCGGGATCGGAAAAGTCGGTCTGCGAGAAATCGCACGCGCGGGCGGCGGCGAACTCGCTTTCGGGATCGCCGCCGAAGCGAAGCAGGTTGAGCGCGACCGCCCGGTAGAGCAGGCCCGTGTCCATGTGCGGCAGCCCGTAATGGCGGGCGAGCGCCTTGGCGATCGTGCCCTTTCCGCTCGCCGCGGGACCGTCGACGGCGACGATCATCGGGCGAGGTCCCGGAGAAGGGGGGCGAAGCCGGGGAAGCTGGTGTCGGCGGCGGACATGCCGGCGACCGTTACCGGCTGTTTGGAATGGAGGCCAGCCACAGCGAAGCTCATGGCGATCCGGTGGTCGAGCCGCGGGTCGATCGCCGGGGCGTCGGGAAGCGGGCCGGGAAGGGGGGCGCCGCCGGTGCCGGTGACGGCCAGGCCGTCTTCCGATTCCTCGACCCGAACGCCGATTCCCCGGAGCCCGGCGGCCATGGCGGCGAGCCTGTCCGATTCCTTGAGCCGGAGCTCGCCGAGGCCGCCGGTGCGGGTCGGCCCCTCGGCGAAGGCGGCCGCGACGAAGAGGATCGGGAATTCGTCGATCATCCGCGGAGCGATCTCGGGCGGGACGTCGATGCCCCGGAGCATGGAGTGTCGGACATCGAGGTCGGCGACCGGCTCGCCATCCTCTTCGCGCCGGTTCGAGACGGCGATGTCGCCCCCCATGTCGCCAAGCAGCTCGAACAGGCCGATTCGGGTCCGGTTGATTCCGACGCCTTCGATCCTCAGCTCCGAGCCCGGAACGATCAGCGCGGCCACGGCGAGGAAGGCCGCCGCGGACGGGTCGCCGGGGACGGTAAGGCTCCGGGGCCGAAGCTCCGCCTCGCCTCGAACGGCGATCTCCACGCCTTCGACCGCGATTTCGGCGCCGAACAGCTTCAGCAGGCGCTCGCCATGATCGCGGGTTGGGACCGGCTCGACGATCCGGGTGATCCCGGGGATGTTGAGGGCGGCGAGAAGGAGCGCGGACTTCACCTGAGCCGAGGGCAGCTCCATGCGGTGGGTTCGCGGGACCGCCGGGCAGAGGCCGCGGACCGTCAGGGGCAGGCGGCTGCCCGGGGCCGCCTCCATCTCCGCGCCGATCCGGCGGAGCGGAGCCGCAACGCGCTCCATCGGCCGCCGAGACAGCGAAGCGTCGCCGGCAAAGGCGACGGCGATCGGATGGGAGGCGACCAGGCCCATCAGAAGCCGGGCGGAGGTTCCGCTATTGCCCAGATCCAGCGCGCCGGCGGGCTGGAGGAGGGCTCCGGCGCCGACTCCGTCGACGGCCCAGCCCGTGCCGTCGCGAGCGATTCGAACTCCCATCGCTTCGAGCGCGGCGGCGGTTGAACGGACGTCGCCGCCTTCCGAAAGGCCTTCGATCCGGCTTCGGCCGCGGGCCATTGCGGCGCAGATGAGGGCGCGGTGCGAGATCGACTTGTCGCCGGGGACCCGGATCGTTCCTCGGAGCGGTCGGCTGGCTCCAAACGCCGTCGGCCGGGGCCCGCTTCGCTCCATGACCCGGCTTTGACAGCGGCCTGTCTCTGTGGCAAGCGCGCCGCAACCGGTCGGAAGCGGCCGTCATTCCTTTTTTGAGTGGAGACTTTTCACCGATGGTGAAGCCTGAATGGGGCACCAAGCGCACTTGTCCCAAGTGCGCC
>DASVTA010000487.1:0-4393 GCA_036387815.1 Allosphingosinicella sp. | reverse complement strand
GCAAAGGCCGCCTGATGGCAGCCACCTCGTCCAACTTCATCGAGAAGAGCAGCGCGCTCGCGACCGAGGCGCAGGTCTGGATCAGCGGCAATATCGTGGGAATCCTGATCGCCGCGGCGATCGGAATCGCCATCGCGCTGGCGATGCTCGCGGTGCGCCACCTCGGCTGCAGGTTGATCGCGAGGCTGGGCAGCGATCCGCACTGGCCGGCCATCTTCGCCAAAGCCCTCGCCAAGACGAAGATCTTCTTCATCGTCGCCACCTCGGCCAATCTTGTCGCCGAGCATGCGAACACGCCTCCGGCGCTGATGGGCGCCATCCACGTCGCCTTCGTCATCGCGGCCTCGCTCCAGGCGGCGATCTGGGCCCGCGAGCTGATCCTCGGCTACGTCGCCCACCGAACCGGCGACCAGGAGCAGAGCACGCTCGCCTCCGCCATCGGCATCATCCGCCTGCTGGTGACGGTGACCCTCTTCGCCATCGCGATCATCCTCATCCTCGACAATCTCGGGGTGAACGTCACCGGCCTGATCGCCGGCCTCGGAATCGGCGGAATCGCCATCGGGCTCGCGGCCCAGGGGATCTTCTCGGACCTGTTCGCCGCCCTCTCGATCATCTTCGACAAGCCGTTCCGACGGGGGGAGACGATCACCTTCGGAAATCCTCCGATGACCGGGACCGTCGAGCGGATAGGCCTCAAGAGCACCCGGATCCGCGCCGTCAACGGGGAGGAGGTGATCATGTCGAACGCCAATCTCCTGAACGCGCTCGTCCAGAACTGGACCCGCCTGCAGCGGCGGAGGGCGCTGATAACGCTTCAGCTCGTCTACCGGACGCCGGTGGAGGTTCTCGCCAAGCTTCCCGGCGAGCTTCGGGCGATCGTGGAGCGCGAGGCGCTCGCGCGCTTCGACCGGGCTCATGTCACGGCCTTCAACGTCTCGTCGATCGACCTCGAGCTGGTCTTCTTCGTGGAGGCGGCCGATCTTCCCGATTTCCTCGAGACCCGGCAGGCGGTGATGCTCGGCATTTTGCGCCGCTTCGCCGAGCTCGATATCGAATTCGCCTACCCGACGCAGACCTCGTTCACCGCCGGGCCGGACGGCCGCCACATCATGCCCTACCCGCATGTGAGGATGATCGGAGAGTGCGACCCGGAATAAGCGGCCGTCGTTGCGAGGAGCGTAGCGACGAAGCAATCCAGCACCTCCGGAGCCGCTCTGGATTGCTTCGCTTCGCTCGCAATGACGAGCCTAGGGGCAGGCGCTCACATACTCGTCCAATTCCGCGATCCGGGCCGCTTTCTCCACCTCGCCCAGGAACGACCCCTCGAAGCTGTTGCGCGCCAGCGTCGTCAGCGCCTCGCGGCCCAAAGCGCCCGCGACGGCCCGGTAATTGTCGTTCACATAGCCGCCGAAATAAGCGGGATCGTCCGAGTTGATGGTGGCGCGCAGACCCGCCTCCAGCATCCGGTCGATCGGGTGCGCGGCCAGATCGTCCACCACGCGCAGCTTGTGGTTCGAAAGCGGGCAGACGGTGAGGGTCATCCGCTCCCGAGCGAGCCGCTCGACCAGCCGCGAATCCTCGAGCGAACGGTTGCCGTGGTCGAGCCGGTCCACCTGGAGGATGTCCAGCGCCTGCCAGACATATTCGGGCGGCCCCTCCTCCCCGGCGTGGGCGACCCGCTTCAGGCCCCTTTCGGCGGCGGCGCGGAACACCCGGGCAAACTTTTCCGGCGGGTGGCCGAGCTCCGAAGAATCGAGCCCCACCGCCTCGATTCGGTCGAGCCACGGCTCCGCCTCGCGCAGGGTCGCGAAGGCCCCTTCCTCGTCCAGATGGCGAAGGAAGCAGAGGATGAGCTTCGAGCTTACCCCGTGCCGCTCGCGCGCCTCCGCCATTCCCGACAGCAGTCCCGCCATCACCACATCGAACGGGATTCCGCGATCGGTGTGGGTCTGCGGGTCGAAGAAGATTTCGGCGTGAGTAACCGCGTCGGCGGCCGCGCGGTCGAAATAGGCCAGCGCCAGATCGCGGAAATCCTCCTCGGTCCGGAGGACGGCGGCGCCCTGATAATAGATGTCGAGGAAGTCCTGCAGGTTGGAGAAGCTGTAGGCCGCCCGCACCTCCTCGACGTTCCGGAAGGGAATCTCCACCCGGTTGCGGCGGGCGAGCTCGAACATAAGCTCCGGCTCGAGGCTGCCCTCGATATGCATGTGAAGCTCGGCCTTGGGCAGACGGGCGATGAAGCTGTCGAGGTCGGTCATGGGCACGCTATCGCCTCATTACTCCCCTCCCTGCAAGGGAGGGGCTGGGGGTGGGTAGGCGAGCGAAGCGAGACTTTTGCAGACTCGGAGCTTAGCCCGCCTGCGGCGGACCCACCCCCAACCCCTCCCTTGCAGGGAGGGGAGTGTCGCTGCTCTACAGCCCCACGTCCTCGAGGCTGAGCAAAGTCGCGTTGCCGCCGGCGCTGGTCGTGTCGGTGCTGGTCACCCGCTCGGCGCAGAAGCGCGGAAGGTAGTGCGGTCCCCCGGCCTTGGGGCCGGTTCCGGACAGGCCTTCGCCGCCGAAAGGCTGAGAGCCGACGATGGCGCCGATCATCGACCGGTTGACGTAGAGGTTGCCGACCGTCGCAAGCTCCTCGACCGTCTCCGCGGCGCGCGCGATCCGGCTGTGCAGGCCCATGGTGAGGCCGAAGCCGGAGCGGTTGACCCGCTCCACCGTCTCCGCCAGCCGCCCAGCCTTCCAGGTCGCCACGTGGAGCAGCGGGCCGAACCATTCCTTCTTCACGTCTTCGACCCGGTCGACTCCGATGATCGTCGGCGGAACGTAGAGGCCTTCCCCCGGTACTTCGACCGAGTGGATCCAGCGGCCACGGGTCTCCTCGCGATGCTCCATCAGCCGGTCGTAGGCGCCCAGGTCGATGACGGGCCCGACGTCGGTGCGCGGCTCGGCGGGATCGCCGACGATCAGAGCGTCCATGGCGCCCGCCAGCATCTCCAGCGTCCGGCCCGCAATCTCTTCCTGCAGGAGAAGCACTCGAAGCGCCGAGCAGCGCTGGCCGGCGGAACGGAAGGCGCTGGTGACCACGTCGACCACGACCTGCTCGGGAAGGGCGGTCGAATCGACGATCATGGCGTTGATCCCGCCGGTTTCGGCGATGAAGGGGATGATCGGGCGCTCGTCGTCGTTCAGCAGCTCGCGCGCTATCCGCTTTGCGGTGGCGGTGGAGCCGGTGAAGGCGATCCCGGCGATGCGCCCGTCCTCGACCAGGGCCGCGCCCATGTCCGGGCCTCCCGGGGCGAGGACCAGCACGTCCTCCGGGATTCCGGCGCCGTGGGCGAGGCCGACCGCATAAGCGGCAATCTCGGGCGTCTGCGGCGCGGGCTTGGCGACCACGGCGTTTCCCGCCACCAGGGCGGCGCTGACCTGGCCGAGGAAGATGGCGAGCGGGAAGTTCCAGGGGGCGATGCACACCCACACTCCGCGGCCGCCCATCCGAAGAACGTTCCGTTCCCCGGTCGGTCCGGGAAGCTCGACCGGCTGCAGGCCCTTCCGCGCCTGCGCCGCATAATAACGGCAGAAGTCCACCGCCTCACGGACTTCGGCGAGGGCGTCGGGGATGGTCTTCTTCGCCTCCTGCACGCAGATCCTCATCAGAGCGTCCCGCTCGCGCTCGAGCAGGTCGGCCAGCCGCTCGAGGCAGGCGGCGCGCTCGTCGACCGGACGGGCATCCCAGGCCGGAAAGGCGGCGAGGGCGCGGGACACCATGGAGTCGGCTTCCGCCCTGCAGCGTTGCGAGCCTTCGCCCGTGGAGGTCACCGCCGGCTTGAGCCCCTCCCCTTCAGGGGAGGGGTTTGGGGTGGGGCCTGTGGGCGACGGGAAGGCGGCGGAAGAATCTCGATGGACATCCCCCACCCCAACCCCTCCCCTGAAGGGGAGGGGCTTGCCGCCCCCGACTGCAGCCGCCACCCGCGCCAATTCCTCGCGGTCCTGGAGATCCAGCCCCCGGCTGTTAGGCCGCTCCGGAGCGAACAGGTCGCCGGGCAGGGGAATGGCCGGGTGCCTCGTCCCGCCCACCGCGGCGATCTTCGCCACCGGATCCGCGATGAGGTCCGAATCGCTCAGCCGCTCGTCGGCGAGCTGGTGGACGAAGCTCGAATTGGCGCCGTTCTCCAGCAGCCGCCGGACGAGATAGGCGAGCAGATCTCGGTGGCCGCCGACGGGCGCGTAGATTCGGGTCTGGTAGCCCTGCTCGCGGACCAGGGACTCGTAGAGGCCCTCGCCCATGCCGTGCAGGCGCTGGAACTCGAAGTCGCGGCTTGCCCCCGCCCATTCGAGGATGGTCGCGACCGTCAGCGCATTGTGGGTGGCGAAGGCCGGGAAGATGTTCTTCGCG
>DASVTA010000486.1:0-9538 GCA_036387815.1 Allosphingosinicella sp. | reverse complement strand
AGCCGGTCAACTTTTCCAGCATCCTATTGCGCGGCCTGGACTTCGAGGCGGCGTACCGGATGCGGATCGGGAACGGGAGCTTCTCCCTGCGCGGCCTGGCGACCCGGTACATCGAGAACACCGTCGCCACCGGCGTGCCCGGCTTCACACCGCTCAACTCCGTCGGGACGCTGGGTGTCGGCACCGGCACGCAGTCGATCACGCCCAAGTGGATCTACCGGGTCAGCGCGTCCTACGACACGGAGGATTACACGCTGACCGCCGTCGCGCGCGGGGTCGGCGACGGCCGATACGACGCCACCGGCGTCGAGTGTGAGACCGGCTCCTGCCCGGTTTCGACCAACCAGTTCCCGACCTACGAGGACAACAGCATCGGCGGCGCGACCTACGTCGACCTCAACGCAACGTTCAAGTTCAACGCCTTCGGAGGCAAGAACGGGGAGTTCTTCATCAACGTCACCAACGTGCTCGACTCCGATCCCATCCTGCTGCCCGAGACCGGTCTCGCCGCGAACAGCACCTACAGCGATCTGCTCGGGCGCTCCTATCGCGCCGGGGTGCGACTCAAATTGCGGTAAAGATGGATCATTTCCCGCTGCGGGGCGGCGTCGTCCATTGCGAGGACGTGCCGCTGCCGCTGATCGCGCGGGAGGTGGGAACTCCGGTCTACGTCTATTCGACGGCGTCGATGCTGGGCCAGGTCCGGCTTCTCAAGTCGGCCCTGGCCTCGCTCGACGATCCGCTCATCGCTTATGCCGTGAAGGCCAATCCCAACCCGGCGGTGCTGGCGACCTTCGCCAGCCAGGGTCTCGGCGCCGACGTGGTTTCGGGCGGCGAGTATCGGCGCGCCCTTGCGGCCGGGATCGCGCCGGAGCGCATCGTCTTTTCAGGCGTCGGCAAGACTTCGGCGGAAATGCAGCTGGCGCTCGAAGGCGGGCTTTGCCAGTTCAACCTCGAGTCCGTCCCCGAGGCGGAAATGCTGTCGGAGGTGGCGACGGCGATGGGACGGGACGCCGATGTGGCCCTGCGGGTGAATCCCGACGTCGAGGCGGGCTCCCACGCCAAGATCTCCACCGGCGCGGCGCACAACAAGTTCGGCGTCGCCATCGGCGATGCCGTCGCGGCCTGCGCCCGGATTAGCCAATTGCCCGGCCTGCGGCTTCGCGGCGTTGCCGTCCATATCGGCAGCCAGCTGACCAGCCTTGCCCCCCTCGAAGCCGCGTTCGAGCGGCTGGGCGGGCTGATCCGCGCACTCCGGGAGGAGGGTCATGCGATCCGGACCGCGGATCTCGGAGGAGGGCTGGGGCTAGCCTACGATCCGGCGGCCTCGGCGCCGCCCATGCCTTCGGATTATGGCGAGATGGTCGCCCGGGTCACCCGGGGGTGGGACGTGCGGCTGATCTTCGAGCCCGGTCGGCTCCTCGTCGGCGGGGCGGGCGTGCTGCTGACCGAAGTGATCCGGATCAAGCCCGGCACCGCGGTCCCGTTCGTCATCGTCGACGCGGCGATGAACGACCTGATGCGCCCGAGCCTGTACGATGCCTGGCATGCCGCCGACGCCGTCGTCCCGAACGGCGAGCGGATGGTCGCGGACATCGTCGGGCCGATCTGCGAGACCGGCGACACCTTCGCCCGATCACGCGAGATGGACCGGGTCGACGCCGGCGAGCTGATGATCATCCGCACCGCGGGCGCCTATGCCGCGACCATGGGCAACACCTACAATTCGCGCCCGCTCACTCCCGAGGTGCTGGTGAACGGCGCGGATTGGGCCCTCATCCGGGAGCGGCAGGCGATGGAAGACCTGGTCCGCGGCTGCGCGGTCCCGCTTTGGCTGACCGCAGAGCGCTGACGGAGCGACGGCTTGACGCCGACGCGGGGCCTTCTAGGGCGGCGGCATGGCAGGCCAACTCGACACCTTCGCACACTTCGCCCGCTCGCTCGCCCGGTCCGCCCGGTCGGAAACCCTGCCCGGCTGCCGCGGCCGGCTGACCGGCGTGGAGAACAAGCTGGCCGAAGGCTTCGACCCGGTTACCGAGAACGACCGGAATTCCGAACGGGTGATGCGCGGCCTGATCGAGGCGCGCTATCCCGAGCACGGGATCGCCGGTGAGGAATTTCCCGATCGGCCGGCGGCGGGACGCTGGTCCTGGTCGCTCGACCCGATCGACGGCACCCGGGCTTATGTGTGCGGCCTGCCGAGCTGGACCACGCTCATCGCCTTGCTCGACGACGGCGAGCCGGTGCTCGGGATCGTCGACGTGCCGCGGCTCGACGAGCTTTATATGGGGCATGCAGGAACGGCACGGTTGTTCGCGGCCGAAGGCGAGACCCGGCCGCTCGCCGTCAGCGGCTGCGCCAGCCTCAAGGAAGCGCGGCTTTCGACCACCGATCCCTATCTTTTCCGGGCCGCCGAAGCGGAAGGGTTCGAGCGGTTGAGGCGATCGGCGCGACTGACGCGCTACGGACTGGACGCCTATGCCTATGCGCTCGTCGCCGCCGGAAGCCTCGACATCGTCGCGGAATCGGGGCTGAAGCCGCACGATTACAACGCGCTCGTGCCGCTGGTCCGGGCGGCGGGCGGAGCGGTGTCGAACTGGAGCGGGGGCACGGACCTGACGGCGGGGCAGATCGCCGCCGCCGCGAGCGAGAAGCTGCTCGAAGAAGCGTGCCGCCTGCTGAGCGGCTAAGCTTCGTGACGGCGGCGCAGAGTGGCCGCGACGTCCTCCCAGCCGAAGCCGCGCGCCTCCATCAGCACGGCCAAATGGTACAGAAGGTCGGCGGCCTCCTCGATGCAGCCATCGCGGTCGCGGCCGACGGCGGCCAGGGCGAGCTCGACTCCCTCCTCGCCGATCTTCTGGGCGATCGCGGCTGGACCCGAATCGAGCAGGCGGGCGGTATAGCTCGTCGTCGCATCGCTCCCGGCGCGGGCTGCCACGATCCGGCTGAGCGTCGCCAGAAATCCTGGTCCGTCTTCAGTCCCGCCGAAGCAGCTCGTCGTGCCGAGGTGGCAGGTGGGGCCCGCCGGCTCGGCCTTCACGAGCAGGGCATCGCCGTCGCAATCGGCCCGAATCTCGGTCACCGCCAAGAAGTTGCCGCTTGTCTCGCCTTTTTCCCACAACCGTCCCTTGGAACGGCTTTGAAAGACAGCCCGGCTTTTCGCCAATGTCGCCTCCAGCGCCTCGCGGCTCATATAGGCGAGCATCAGCACCTGGCCGCTGGCCGCGTCCTGCACCACCGCCGGCAGAAGGCCGTCCATCTTCTCCCAGTCGAGGGAGCCGAGATCGGCGGCGGTCAACGGCGCGTTTCGATCCCGCATGATTCGAGATACTCCTTAAGCTCGGCTATCGGGATGAGCCGGTCGTGGAAGACGGTGGCGGCCAGCGCTCCGCTCGCGCCGGCCTCGAAGGCGTCACGGAAATGCTCTGGAGCGCCCGCTCCGCCGGAGGCGATGACCGGTACCGTGGTCGCCTCGATGACGGCGGTGGTGTGCGGGAGATCGTAGCCCGTCCGGACGCCATCGCGCCGCATGCAGTTGAGCACGATCTCGCCCGCGCCGCGCTCGGTCGCCTCCCGCACCCAGTCGAGCGTGCGGCGGCCGGAGTCGCGGGTGGAGTCGGGAGAGCCGGTATATTGCTTGACCCGATAGTCTCCGTCCGCCTCGAAGCTGTCGACCCCCAGGACGACGCACTGGCTCCCGAAGTCGCGGGCGAGCTCCTCGATCAGCGCGGGGCGCTCGAGCGCGGGAGAGTTGATCGAGACCTTGTCGGCGCCCGCCTCCAGGCACGCCGCCGCCTGGTCGCGGGTGCGGAGGCCGCCTGCGACTGTGAAAGGTATGTCAATGATACGCGAGATCCGCCTCACCCATTCCAGATCCAGCCCCCGGCCCTGCGCGCTTGCGCCGATGTCGTAGAAGACCAGCTCGTCGGCGCCCTCGTCGCGATAGCGAGTCGCGCTCTCGACGATGTCGCCGGCGTCGCGATGGTCGCGGAACTGGATGCCCTTGACCACCCGGCCGTCCTTCACGTCGAGGCACGGGATGATCCTACGCGCAGGCATGGAGCGCCTCCGCAAGATCGATCCGGCCTTCCCACAGCGCCTTGCCGACGATCGCTCCGGCGGCGCGCAGGCGGCTAAGGTCCTCCAGTGACGACACTCCGCCGGAGGCCTGGACGGCGAGATGGGGGAGCCGCTCGGCCGCCTGCTCCAGAAGCTCGAAATTGGGCCCGGCCAGCATTCCGTCGCGCCCGATGTCGGTCAGCAGGAGGTGTCGCGCACTCGGGTAGAGGGCGGCCACCTCCCAGAGGCTGAGGCCGGTCCGCCGGGTCCAGCCCTTCGTATGGACGACGGGCTTCCCCGCTTCGACCTTGACGTCGAGCGCGAGCGCCACCCTTTCCGGGCCGAACGCGTCGAGGAAAGACTGGACTGCGGCCGGGTCGTCGACGGCGAGGCTGCCGATGACGATCCGGGCCACGCCCGCCTCGAACACCGCCCGCATCTGCCCGGCCGTCCGGAAGCCGCCCGCGACCTGAAGCTTCAACGGGGCCGACGCCGCCAGGGCGGCGAGCAGGCCGTGCTGGGCGGGCGCTCCGGCGCGGGTGCCGCTGAGGTCGACGACATGCGCCCATTGCGCCCCCGCCTCGGCGAAGCGGGCGAGCGCCTCGGCGGGATCGGCCGGATAGGCGGTCACCTCGTCGAAGCGGCCCTGCGCCAAGCGGACGATCCGGCCGTCCATCAGGTCCATGGCGGGATAGAGGATCATCGGTCGAGCCAATGGCGAAGGAATCGCGCGCCGGCCTCGCCCGACCGCTCTGGATGGAATTGCGCCCCGAGCCGGTTGGCGCTGCGGACCACCGCCGGGATGGAGCGCCCGTAATCGGCGCTGGCCGCCGTCTCGGGGACGGCGTCGCAGGCGAAGCTGTGGGCGAAATAGACATAGTCGCCGGTGCTCAGGCCGATGTCCGGGTCCTCGACGTCGAGCCGGCTCCAGCCCATGTGCGGCACCGGCCGGCCCGGAGCGGCTTCCAGCTTCCGCACTTGGCCGCCGATGAGGCCGAGGCAGGCGGTGTCTTCCTCGTCGCTGCGCTCGAAGAGGAGCTGCATGCCGAGGCAGATGCCGAGCAGGGGCTGCCGAAGTGCCCGAAGCACCGGCGCCAGCCCCCGAGCGTCGATCTGCTCCATCGCGTAGCCCGCGGCGCCGACGCCGGGCAGGACGACCTTGTCGGCTGCCGAGATAATTTCGGGGCGGCCGGTCACGACCGGAGCGATGCCGAACCGCTCGAACGCGATTCCCACCGAGCCGATATTGCCGCAGCCCACGTCGACGATGGCGAGCTTCACAGCACCCCCTTGGTGCTCGGCAGCGCGTCGCCGTGACGGGCCAGCGCCTGGCGGAGGGCTCGGCCGAACGCCTTGAAGCAGGCTTCGGTCTTGTGGTGGTCGTTCTCGCCTTCCACCCGGACGTGGATGGCCGCGCCCAGGCTGTCGGCGAGGCTCCGGAAGACGTGCCGGGTCATCTCCGTGGGGTAGGCGCCGATATGGCTCGCCTCGAACTTCCCGTCGAAGACGCTGTAGGGGCGGCCGGAAAGGTCGATGAGGACATGAGCCTCGGTTTCGTCCATCGGCAGCGAGAAGCCGAAGCGGCCGATGCCGCGCCGGTCGCCGAGCGCGCTCGATAAGGCGGAGCCCAGAGCGATGGCGCAATCCTCGATGCTGTGATGACCATCGATATCGAGGTCGCCGTCGCAGGAGAGGACGAGCGAGAAACCGCCATGGGCCGCGACCTGGTCGAGCATATGGTCGTAGAAGGGGACGCCGGTCGCGATCCTGCGCGGCGAGGCGCGGTCGAGATCGACGGCGACGGCGATCGCGGTCTCCCTCGTATCGCGGACAAGCTCGGCGCGGCGGGCGGGAGCGCCTTCGGGCGCAACCGAGAAAGCGGCGAGCGCAGCCTCGTTCTCGGCGTCGGTGCCGATCGTCAGGCGCACTGCGCCCGGAGCGGCATTGGGGCGGAAGCGGACCCGGATGCCGAGGCTTGCGAGCTTCCCCGCGAGCCCGTCCGCATCCTCTACCTCCAGAAACAGGAAATTGCCCCCGCCCGAGCGGACGCTCCTCACCGCCGGAGAGCCGGCGAGGAGACCTGCAAGCCGTTCGCGGTCGGCCTTGATCCGGGCGATCCGCTCCCGATGGACGGTGCGGCGGGAGGGAGACAGAGCCGACACCGCCGCTTCGATCGACAGGCTCGGAAGCGGATAAGGGGGCAGCGCGCGCGTCAGCAGGGCGATCGTCTCCGGGTGGGCGATGGCGCAGCCGACCCGGGCGCCGGCAAGTCCATAGGCCTTGGACAAGGTGCGCAGGACCACCACATTGTCCTTGGCGGCGGCGCGGCCGGCGGCGCTCTCCTGCTCGGAAAACTCGATATAGGCCTCGTCGACCACGACGATCGTGTCCGGCAGGGCCGCGGACACGGCGTCGATCGCGCTCAGGGGCACCGGGTTACCCGTGGGATTGTTCGGGGCGCAGATGAAGGCGAGCTTCAGGTCCGGTTCGCTCCTCGCGGCTTCGACGAAAGCGTCCGCATCGAAATCGAATCCGGGGCCGAGAGGGATCTCCACGACGCGGGCGCCCTGAAGGCGCGCGAAATGGGCGTAAGCGGAAAAGGTCGGGGTGCATATCGACACCGAGTCGATCCCGGGCCGGCAGAAGGTGCGGACGAGTATGTCGATGGCGTCGTCGGCGCCGCGGGTCACGACGAGGCTTTCCGGCGCCACTCCGTAGAGCGCCGCCATGGCGTTCTTCAGGCGCGCCGGCTGCGGCTCGGGGTAGCGGTTGAGCCCGGCGGCGAGGGCGCCCTGAGCGAGCGGCGCGTAGGGATTTTCGTTGGCGTCCAGCTTGATGGCGTCGCTTCCGAAGGCATCGTTGGCATTGGCCGCGATATCGACATCCGGAAGCGCGAGGATTTCGGGCCGGGCGAGGCGGCGGGCGAGGCCGGTCATGACAGGGCCTCTTCAAGCCGGGCGTCGGCGGCGCGGGCGTGCGCCTCCAGGCCTTCGAGCCGGGCAAGCGCCGCCGCGGGAGCGGCCAGCCTCCGCACCGCCCCGGGCGTGACCGTCTGGACGCTGATCGCCTTGAGGAAGGTGTGGACCGACACTCCGCTCCAGGCGCGCGCGGCGCCGTCCGTCGGAAGGACATGGCTCGAGCCGGCCAGATAATCGCCGAACGTCTCCGCGGCCCCGTAGCCGGCGAAGACGGCGCCGGCGTTGCGGATCCGGGCGATGAGGGGCTCGGGGTCGGAGACGGCCAGCGAAAGATGCTCGGGCGCATAGAGATTGGCGATCTCGACCGCCTCGGCGATGTCGGCGCACAGGATGATCCGGGCCTCTCCAAGGGACGCCTCGGCGATCTCGCGGCGGGGCAAGGCCGCGGCTTGCGCGGACAGTTCGGCCCGGACCGCTTCGGCAAGGGCAGGGGAGGGCGTCACGAGCAGCACCTGGGCGGACCGGTCGTGCTCGGCCTGGCTCAGGAGGTCGGCGGCGACCGTCGCGGCGGCGGCGCCTTCGTCGGCGACCACCAGAAGCTCGCTCGGCCCCGCCGGCATGTCGATCGCTGGCCCGCCGGGCAGCGAGGAAACAAGGGTCTTGGCCTCCGCCACCCAGGCGTTGCCGGGACCGCATATCTTGGCGACGGGCGGAATGTCGCCCGCGCCAAAGGCCAGCGCGGCGATCCCCTGGGCGCCGCCGGCGGTCCAGACGGAGCCGATCCCGCAGATATCCGCCGCAAGGGCGATCACCGGATCCAGGCCGCCGTCGGGCTTGGGCGGTGTCACCGCCACGATCTCGCCCACGCCCGCGGCCCGCGCGGGCAGGCCGAGCATGAGCAGGGTCGAGAAAAGAGGGGTCCGCCCGCCCGGTATGTAGAGCCCGACCCGATCGACGGCGCGCCAGACCTTGCGCACGAAAAGCCCGGGCATGGTCTCCACCCGATGTTCGGCCGGGAGGCTGCCCTCGTGGAAGGCGCGGATGTTGGCGGCGGCGAGCTCGATCGCCTCGATCTGCCGAGGCTCCAGCGTCCGCCTCGCCTCGGCGGCGCCCGGAGCCGTGGCAATCCGCCTCGGCGCCTCGCCGTCGAGCCGAAGCGCCTGCTCCGCCAGGCCTTCCCAGCCGCGGCGCCTCACGTCCTCGACGATCGCACGGACCGCCGACTGAAGGGCGGGGTCGCTTCGCTGCGCCGGGCGCGCGAGGGCATCGCGCCGCCCGCCGGAGTCCAGCCGGCTCCAATCGAAAGTCCTCACAGCATCATCTTTTCGATGGGCAGGACCAGGATCGCCGAGGCGCCGGCGGCCTTCAGCTTCTGGAGAGTCTCCCAGAAGACCGATTCCTGGCAGACGGCGTGGACGGCGAAATGGCCGGCCCTGCCGTGGAGGGGAAGGATGGTCGGGGCTTCGGCGCCCGGAAGAAGGGCGGTGATCTCCTTCAGCGCCTCGCCGGGGGCGTTGAGCATGATGTATTTGGATTCCTTGGTCGCGAGCACGCCTTCGATCCGGCTGAGCAGGCGTGCGCCCTGTTCCTGCTTCGCGCCGGACAGGGGCTTGGTGGTTCGGATCAGCACCGCCTCGCTGTCGAACACCGTCTCGACGGCGCGAAGGCCGTTGGCTTCCAGGGTCGCTCCGGTAGAAACGAGGTCGCAGATGAACGGTGCGATCTGGAGTCGCGGCGCGAGCTCGACCGCGCCGTTCATCTTCACCACCGTCGCCGAGACGCCGTTCTCGTCGAGGAATCGCCGGACGATTCGCGGATAGGTGGTGGCGATGCGCGAGCCTTTGAGCGAGCCGGGTCCCTCGTAAGCGGCGGATTCGGGCGCCGCGAGCTTGAGCGTGCAGCGGCCGAAGCCGAGCGCGGCGACCGTCTCGAAGCGCGGCTGGGCCTCGCCCAAGGCGAATTCCTGAAGGACATTCTCGCCCACGATTCCGAATTCGCAGGCTCCGTCGCTGACGAAGGTCGGGATATCGTCGTCCCGCACGAGCATCAGGTCGGCCGGGAAATTCTCCACCCGCGCGGCGAGCGCGTTCCGGCTGCTCTGGATTCGAAGGCCCGAATCGCGGAGAAGGGCGAGGCTGTAGTCGGAGAGACGGCCCGACTTCTGGATCGCGATGTGGAGGCGCGTTTCGTCAACCAGCATCGCCGCCTCCAAGCGAGTCGATGGCCCGGCGGTAGCCGCCGTTGCGCTCCTCCCGCAGGAAGCGCGCGACCCGGACAACCGTAGTGGTGCTGACTCCGGTGGCGTCGTGGATTTCGCGATAGGAGAGGCCGGTGCCGTCGAGCAGCCGGGCGACGTGCCAGCGCTCCGCGAGCGTGCGGATCTCCGCCGGAGTGCAAAGGTCAAGCAGCAGCCGCTCCATCTCCGATCTGTCTCCCGGCGTCAGCAGCGCCGAGCACAGGTCGGCCGCGAGCAGGCCGGGATCGCGGGTCGGGGTCACGGAAGCGGTAACGGGCATCATCCTTGTTCTAGCGTACTAATACGATGTAACGACCACTAGCGG
>DASVTA010000485.1:0-2289 GCA_036387815.1 Allosphingosinicella sp. | reverse complement strand
GCCTCGCTTCGTGCGGCGGAACGAGCCCGAAGCGCCGCGAAATTCGTTCTTACCCTGTTATGAAAAACCGCCCCACCCCGCTCGCCCGCGCCGCCGCCCTCCTCCTCGCCGCCGCCGCGCTTCCCCTCACTCCTGCCCTTGCGCAGGAAAGCGCGCAGCCCGCCGAGGAGTCCGCGGCCGAGACTCGTCCGCC
Organism: Allosphingosinicella sp.; assembly: GCA_036387815.1. Classification (GTDB taxonomy): domain Bacteria; phylum Pseudomonadota; class Alphaproteobacteria; order Sphingomonadales; family Sphingomonadaceae; genus Allosphingosinicella. Next base: position 2,096 of record DASVTA010000485.1, on the reverse strand, counting down.
GGATGCCTCCACTTCGATCCCGCCGCCCGAGGCGACCACGCCCGTGCAGGAGGAGTCGACCTCGGCGCCGCCGGTCACCAACGCGGAACCCAGGTCCTCCGCTCCGGCGGCCCGAGCCACCACCCGGCGCACCACCACCACCACGCGAACGACAACGCGGGCGCCCGCAACGGTCATCGCGCCCGCCCCGATCGGAGTCGCTCCGGTCGGAGTCCCCGTCGAGACCCTGCCTCCCATCGCAACGGCTCCGCTGCCGCCGCCCGTCGCTCAGACTCCGCCTCTGGAGGTCCTGCCCGAAACTCCTCCCGCCCCGGTGACGACCACGGTCGCGACCGAGGACCCGCGCGACTCGTTCATGCCCTGGCTGCTCGCCGGGCTGGTGCTCGTCGGGGCGCTCGCTTTCTTCGGGCTTCGCCGCCGCCGCCGGACCGCGGTCCACGACGAGGTTCGCCACCGGGTCCATGAGCCCGCGCCGGCGCCCGTCACGGCGGTTCCCGTGGCCGCCGCGACTCCGATCGTGACGCCCGTCGATACGGCGCCTCCTGTCGGCCGCCCGGAGCTCGATCTGGCGATGCGGCCGGTCCGCGCCGGAGTGAGCGGCAGCGACGCGCGCGTCGAGTTCGAGCTGACCGTCCACAATCGAGGCCCGGTCGCCGCCGAGGATGTCCGCATCTCGACCTGGATGCTCGCCGCCGGCTCTTCCGAGGCGGAGAGCGCGCTGATCGTCCCGCGCGACCATGCCGACACTCCGGCCGTGACGATCGGCGCCGGCGAATCGCGCACGATGACGGCCTCGGTCGCCCTTCCGACCAATCAGGTACAGGGGGACGCCGTGCTTCCGGTGGTGGTCGCCGACGCCCGCTACCGGCTCGCCGGAGGTGCCCAGGGCCGCACCTCGGCCTCGTTCGCGGTCGGGGTCCCCGACGGCGACGGGCTCGCCCATTTCGGGATCGAGAATCCCTCCGGCCTGCACGAGGGCGTCGTGGCCAAGCCGCTGCGCGAGCCGCAGCGGGTCTGACCGGCCCGGGGCCGAACGAAGAAGGGGCGGCTCCCTCGCGGGAGCCGCCCCTTTCTCTTGAACCCTCAGGGAGGTGCCCGTCATCCCGGCGAAAGCCGGGACCTCAGGCCGACAAGGCTCCGAGCACTTCCCACTGGGTCCCGGCTTTCGCCGGGACGACGTTCGCCCGAAGGCGAGCGTTACTTCAGCTCGACGGTCGCGCCGGCTTCCTCGAGGCGCTTCCTGAGCTCCTCGGCTTCAGCCTTGCTGATGCCTTCCTTGACGGCCTTGGGAGCGCCCTCGACCAGGGCCTTGGCTTCGCCGAGGCCGAGGCTGGTGATGGCGCGGACTTCCTTGATCACGTTGATCTTCTTGCCGCCGTCGTTGACGAGGATGACGTCGAACTCGGTCTTCTCTTCCTCGACCGGAGCCGCGGCGGCGCCGCCGCCAGCCGGAGCCGCGACCGCAGCCGCGGCCGAAACGCCCCAACGCTCCTCGAGCGCCTTGGCGAGGTCGGCGGCTTCCAGAACGGTCAGCTCGCTGAGCTGGTCGACGAGGGAATTGATGTCTGCCATTTTAAGTCTCCGTATTGCTAGCCGGCAGGAAGGCCGGCGGGTTCGATTTCAATCCCGTCTTCCCGGCGGAAGCCGGGATCCCGATGGAGGTTCGCACCGCGATGACCCCCTCCCCCAGGCCCCGGCTTTCGCCGGGGTGACGGTAAGTCGGTTAAGCGTCTTCTTTGGCCGCATAGGCGCCGATCACCCGGGCCAGCATCGCGCCGGGCTCGTTGATCGTGCGGGCGATCTTGGTCGCCGGCGCCTGGATGAGCCCGATGATCTGCGCGCGCAGCTCGTCGAGCGAAGGCAGTTCGGCGAGCGCCCGGATGCCGGTCGCGTCGAGGACGGTATCGCCCATCGCGCCGCCGACGATTTCGAAGCGGTCGGTGGTCTTCGCGAAATCCACCGCGACCTTGGCGGCCGCGACGGGATCGCTCGAGGTGGCAAGCGCCGTCGGACCGGTCAGCATGTCGCTGATCGGAGCGTAGGGGCTGCCTTCGAGCGCAATGAGGGTGAGCGTGTTCTTGGTCACCTTGTAGCTG
>DASVTA010000484.1:0-8103 GCA_036387815.1 Allosphingosinicella sp. | reverse complement strand
CGGCGCGGGCCTGATCGACCTTCGCCTGATCTGCGATTCCGACGAGGATTACGCCAATCCGATCGAGCCTTCGGTCCGCGGCGGCGAGAAGATCGCCGCCGCCATCGCGGCCTGGGCCGGCGGGAACCCGACTGGTTACGGAACCGTTCTCACGTTAAGAGACACCGAGTACGCGTAAACCACGACAAATCAGGGGACTTGATCATGAACACGCGGACTTTCGCACTCATCTTCGGGATCGTATTCCTGGTCATCGGCGCCGGCGGATTCATTCCCGGGCTGACCGATCATTCGGCGGCGCCGGACCCCGCCCTCACCATGCGGCACGGCTTCGGCCACGAGCTCGGGCTGTTCCCGATCAACACGCTTCACAACATCGTCCACATCATCTTCGGCATCTGGGGCATCATGGCCTATAAGAGCTATGGCGGCTCCCGCTCCTATTTCCGGGTCGTCGCGGTGATCTACGGGCTGCTGACGATCCTCGGGCTGCTCGAGCCGACGAGGACTACCTTCGGCCTCGTCCCGCTCTACGGCAACGACGTCTGGCTGCACGCTTTGCTGGCTCTGGTCGCGGCCTATTTCGGCTGGGTCAACCGCGACACCGCCGGCGATCGCACCTGAATGTCCTGCCTCCCCATGCGAACGCATGGGGAGGGGGACCACCCGAAGGGTGGTGGAGGGGTGACCCGTCACAGGCCTGCGCCGTCGAGTGCGGGAAGCTCGGCCTTCGAACCTTGCTACCCCTCCACCAGGCTGCGCCTGATCCCCCTCCCCATCACGATGCGATGGGGAGGCAGTCAGGCAAAGCGGCTCGGCATCGAGCCGGGCCGTTTCCCTTTTTCTTTCCACGGTTTGGCAGACCCTTGCGGGCCCGTTCAGCGCGGTTTAATAGGCAATCTCAGGATAGTGGGCGCACGCCATGCGAAGTTGTTTTCGCGGCCGCCACTAACGGGGATATACCATGTTCAGCCGCAGCTTTCTCGCTCTCCTCGCGCTCGGGGCCGCCTTGCCCGCGGCCGCTCAGAACACCTCCTCCACGGCCGCTCCGCCGGTAGCCGCGCCCGTCACCCCCGCAGCCCCAGCCGCGTCGCCGCTCGCCGCCGACTGGTCGCGCGACGATGCCCAGGCGCTTCTCGCCTATATCGACCGCGTGGACGAAGAGGGGCTCGACCCGGCCGATTACAAGCCGGCGGCGCTGCGCGCGGCGATCGAGGCGCGCGGCGACGGGCTCGACACCGTCGCCACCTCGACCTTCCTCAAGCTGGCCGGAGACCTGATGTTCGGCCATGTCCGGGGCGACGACCGGATCGACTGGCACCTCAAGGACGACAGCTGGAACGTCTACGACCAGCAGGCCCTGCTCGATCGCGCCGTTAAGGGCGACGTCGCCGAGACGCTGAACGCGCTCCTGCCGACCCACCCGCAATATGCCGCGCTCAAGAAGCTGCTCGGCGATTCGTCGGTCGATTCGAAGACCCGCGACCGGGTCCGGATCAACCTCGACCGCTGGCGCTGGCTGCCGCGCGACCTCGGCTCCAAATATGTCATCGTGAACGTTCCGGCCTACACCGTCGCCCTGGTCGAGAACGGCCAGACGCTGAACCGCCGCCGCGCGGTGGCGGGCGCGATCAAGACCCCGACTCCGCAGCTTTCCGCCGTCATCACCGGAGCGATCTTCAATCCCTGGTGGGAGGTGCCGCAGAGCATCACTCCGGAAGTGCGCGGCAAGAAGGGCTATGTTGCGGTCAAGGACGATTCGGGCAAGATCATCCGCTGGCGGCAGCCCCCGGGGCCGTCCAACGCGCTCGGCCGGGTCAAGCTGGTGATGGGCAACCCTCATGCCATCTACCTTCACGACACCAATGCGAAGAACCTGTTCAACCGGCAGCAGCGCGCTTTCAGCCACGGCTGCATCCGTACCGAGGACGCGGTCGGCTTCGCCCAGACCCTGCTCGACGGGACGGAGTGGAACCGCGGCAAGATCGACCAGACCCTCGCCTCCGGCAAGGCGACCCAGGCCAATCTCGCCGCGCCGGTGCCGGTCTATATCGTCTATTTCACCGTGGCCGCGACCAGCGACGGTCCGCCGATGAGCTATCCCGATCTGTACGGCCGCGACGGCAAGGTCCTCGCCGCGCTCAGCGACCGCAAGGCTGGAACCGCGCTGGCTTCGTCGGGGAAGTAGCTGTGCCTCTGCCTCCCCATCGCAAGACGGGGAGGGGGACCATGCGAAGCATGGTGGAGGGGGTAACTGGCGCAGAAGCTTCCGGTTCGCGCGACAACCTTCTTGTACCGAGCCAATTACCCCTCCACCACCTTCGGTGGTCCCCCTCCCATCGCTGCGCGTTAGGGAGGCAGAGAGTGCCGAAGGAGCCTGATCTCTTCACATGGACGCATTCTCCGCCCTTTTCCGGCTGCTCTCGCCCGCCCGGCGGAGGCAGTTCTTCCTGACCCTGCTGCTGATGCTGCTCGGCGCCGCGGCGGAGATGGTGACCATCGGCGCGGCCTTGCCCTTCCTCGCTTTGGTCGCGGACCCGCAAAGCGCATTGATCCCGCCGCGGCTCCTCGACCTGCTTACCGCGCTCGGCGGCTCCCCGGTGGTCGGAGCCGCGCTCCTGCTCGTCGCCGCGGCTTTGGGCTCCGCGATGGTCCGTCTCGCCCTCACCTGGGGCAGCCAGCGCTTCGTCATGGCGACCGGCCACGACATGGCGGCCGCCGTCTTCGGCCGGATGCTCCGCCAGCCCTATGCCGAGCAGGTGCGGCGCAATTCCAGCCAGACGCTCGCCGCCGTCGAAAAGGTGCAGGGCGTCGTCTTCGGCCTCCTGCAGCCGACGATGCAGGGGCTGATCGGAGCCTTCATCGCGCTGTGCGTCTTCGCCGTCCTCCTTCGGATCGACGCTCGGGCGGCCGGCCTCGCCGCCTTCTCCGTCGCCGTCGCCTATATCGGCGTGAGCCTGCTCGTCCGGCCCCGCCTGCGCCGCAATTCAGAGGCCCTCGCCGGAACGATGGTCGAGCGCACCCGAACGGTGCAGGAGGGGCTGGGCGGGATCAGGGACATCATCCTCGACCGTTCGGAGCCCCTGTTCGAGGCCAAGTTCCGTGAGCTCGACAGCCGCTACCGCCGGGCCCAGGCGGCGACCCAGTTCGTCGCTGGGGCCCCGCGCTACGTCGTCGAGGCGGCGGGGCTGGTGGCCATCGCCCTCGTCACCTTGACGATGAGCCTGCAGCCCGGCGGGGTCGTGAAGGCGATCCCGGTGCTCGGCGCGCTGGCGCTCGGGGCGCAGCGGCTGCTGCCTCTGCTCCAGCAGGCTTATTACGGGTGGAGCCTGGCGAGCGGGAACTTCCGCGCCTTCCGCGACGTGATCGAGATGATGGAGGCGCCCATCCCTCCGCCGCAGCCGGAAGCCCCGCCGCTGGCTTTCGAGCGCGGCCTGGTGTTCGAACGGGTGGGCTTCCGCTATCCCGAGGGCCGCTTCGCCCTTTCGGAGGTGAGCTTCCGGATCGGCGCGGGCGAGCATGTAGGGATCGCCGGAGCGACGGGCGGCGGCAAATCCACCTTGCTCGACCTGCTGATGGGATTGCTGGAGCCGGAGGAAGGCCGCATTCTGGTCGACGGCCGTCCGCTCGATGCCGCCAGCCGCCCCGCCTGGCAGGCCGGCCTCGCGCATGTGCCGCAGGCCATCTATCTCGCCGACGACAGCATCGCCGCCAACATCGCCTTTCCGCGAAGCGCGCACGGGATGGACCCCGTCCTGCTCGCCGAGGCCGTGCGCGCGGCCCAGCTGGAAACCTTCCTGGCGGGCCTGCCGGAGGGGCTGGACACTTATGTCGGCGAGCGCGGAGTGCGTCTGTCCGGCGGGCAGCGCCAGCGGATCGGCCTTGCCCGCGCCCTCTACCGGCGGCCTCGCCTGCTGATCCTCGACGAGGCCACGAGCGCGCTCGACGAAACCACGGAGCGGGCGGTGCTGGCGGCGCTGCAGGACCTGCGCAAGGACATGACCCTGGTCACGGTGGCCCACCGGGCGACCACGCTTGCGGCCTGCGACCGGCTGATCCTGGTGGAGAACGGGCGGGTGAGCGAGGGGTAGCGAGGCTCCGTCGCCCCAGCGAAGGCTGGGGCCCCGGCGGGTGAAATGCGCCGCGGTCTTCACCCCTCGGGATCCCAGCCTGCGCTGGGATGACGGGTTGCCCATCCCCTCCCCATCTTTCGATGGGAGGCAACAGGTTGGCCTCTCCCGCGTTCCGACCCCACCCGTGACTGCAACTCTCCCCCAGCTTGCCGCCTTCGCCCTGCTCGCAGGCATGATGCTGCTCTTCGTCTGGGGCCGGATTCGCTACGACATGGTGGCGGTGCTGGCCCTCCTCGCGGCGCTTCTGCTCGGCCTGGTGAAGCCGGAGGACGCGTTCAGCGGCTTTGCCGACGACATCGTCATCATCGTCGCCTCGGCCCTCGTCATCTCGGCCGCCGTCGAACGGTCGGGCGTGGTCGAAGCCGCGATCGGCCGGCTCAGCGGCGGGATGAGCCGGATGGGCCCGCAGCTCTCGGTCCTCGTCGGATCGGTCACCATCCTCTCCGCACTCGTCAAGAATATCGGCGCGCTCGCGATGCTGATGCCCGCCGCCTTCCGGATGGCCAAGCGCTCGGACAGCTCTCCGTCCTGCTTCCTGATGCCCATGGCCTTCGGCTCCCTGCTCGGCGGGCTGATGACGCTGGTGGGCACTTCGCCCAACATCATCGTCAGCCGGGTGCGCGAGGAGATGACCGGCGAGCCCTTCTCGATGTTCGACTATACGCCGGTGGGAGCGGGCATCGCCGTCGCCGGCCTCATCTTCCTTCGCTTCGGGCACCGCCTGCTTCCCGCCGACCGACGCGCCGCTCCCACCATGGGCGAGGCGCTCGACATCGAGGATTATGCGACCGAGGCCGAGGTTCCGCCGGGCTCGCCCGCCGAAGACAAGAGCGTAGCCGAGCTTCGCGAGCTGCTTGAAAAGGGTGTCGAGCTGACCGGGATTCACCGCTGGGACAGGCGGGCGACGCTGCCGCTGCCCGACGCGGTCATCCGCGCCGGCGACGTCCTCATCCTCAAAGGGGAGCCGGAAGCGCTGGAGCGGGCCATCGCCTCGGTCGGGCTGGAGCTGGAGGGCCATCACCGCGACGCCGCCGCGGGAACGGCCTCGTCGAACGTGGGGGTGATCGAGGCGGTGGTCGGCCGCGAGTCCATCCTGGCGGGGACCGCCGCCGGTCGAGTCGCCCTTCACGACCGTCACGGGGTCAATCTGATCGCGGTCTCGCGCCGCGGCGAGCGGATCACCCGGCGGCTCCGCGACGTCGTCCTGTGTCCCGGCGACGTGGTGGTGCTCCAGGGCGCGCTCGACACCCTGCCCGAGCGGCTGAGGGACCTGGGCTGCCTTCCGCTGGCCGAGCGCAGCCTGAGGCTCGGCAACGCCCGCCGGGGCCTCGTCCCGCTCGCCATCCTCGCCGGCGCGATGGCCCTCACCGCGGCCGGATGGCTGCCCGTCGCCGTCGCCTTCTTCGGAGCGGCGGCCCTCATCATGCTTTCGGGAGCGCTTCCGGCCCGGGAGGCCTATGGGCGGATCGAATGGCCGATCCTGGTGATGATCGCCGCTCTCATCCCGGTTTCCGATTCGCTTCGGACCACCGGCGCCACCGATCTGATCGCCCACTATCTGTCCGGGCTTGCGGCGACGCTGCCGGCCTGGGGCGCCGTCACCCTCATCATGGTGGCGGCGATGGCCGTCACGCCCTTCCTCAACAACGCGGCGACGGTGCTGGTGATGGCGCCGATCGCGGCGAGCTTCGCCGGCGGGCTGGGCTATCGGCCCGAAGCGTTCCTGATGGCGGTCGCGGTCGGCGCGGGCTGCGATTTCCTCACGCCCATCGGCCATCAGTGCAACACCCTCGTCATGGGCCCGGGCGGCTATCGCTTCGGAGACTATGCGAGGCTCGGCGCGCCGCTTTCGCTGCTGGTGGTGGTCGTGGGAGTGCCGCTGATCCTTGCGTTCTGGCCGCTGCGCTAAACGACTTCAATGGGATAGGGCGCGCGGCCGGCCCGGCGCCGGTTGCCCGACGGCGGCGGCAGGGGCTATGGGTCGCCCATGACATTCGTCCTCTTCGCCGCCGCAGCCGCGCAGCTGGCCGCACCCGACACCGCGGCGATCGAGGCGTCGGCCCGGGAGCGGGCGAGCGCCTTCGCGGCGGCGCTCGAATCCGGCTCGGCGCTGCCCAACGCCTCTCCGAAGCTCGTCCTGGAGACCTATTTCCGGCCAAGATACAGCCGGACGAAGAGCGACGAGGCGGAGTTGCGCCGCGCACTGGCGGGCTGCCGCCGGGGCGAGGTCTGGGCCTATGTCTACGGACTCCGGACGCAAGTCGTGTCGATGCGCTACCATTGTCCGTCGGACGGCCAGCCGAGCCGCTGGCCGGTTCTCGAGCAGGAGATCGAGAACGGGAAGATCGACCGGGTCTGGGTCGCCACCGGGCCGAGGCAGCTCGAGCGCGACAGGGTCGCGCCGAGGGGCCGCCCGCCCGCTCCGGATGCAAGCCTGCCCGCCGACCGCGCGGCCGTCGTCGCCTCGATCGCAGCGCTGCGGGCCGGGCGTCCTCGCCTGCTCCACGCACGGCCAGGCCTCGAGCTGCGCTATGTCGACTACGTCGGCCGCAGACCCACGGCGACGGTGGACGCCGCTTTCCTGCGCCGGATGCTCGCGGGATGCAGCGTGGGGACGATGACCGTCGAGCCGCGCCGCTGGCTGGGATCGAGGCTGGCGATGGTGGCCTTTTCCTGCCCCGCAAGCCACAAGCCTCACCCGCAGATGGTCATCATGCTCGAGCTGCTCGATGGACGGGTGAACTCTCTGCAGATCGAGGCGGGGCCGCCGCCGCCGCCCATGTACGCCGTTCCGGCACCGTCCTAGAGGGTGATGGTCTTAGGCTGACACATCCCGTCATCCCGGCAAAGGCCGGGATCCATGAACACGGCGGGTCGTATCAATATTCCGCCTCGGTATCTTCAAATCCTCCCCTGCATCTGCAGGGGAGGGGGGTGTAGGTGGGTCGGCATGCCGGCGGCATGCCGAGAGCCGGAACCGGCTGCGCAGCAGCCGTCGGGCGAAGCATGGTGGCGGGGCCTTTCCGACTTTCGAAGAACCCCTCCACCAGGCTGCGCCTGGTCCCCCTCCCCCGGAAAGCCGGGGGAGGAATTAGGAGCGGACCAGCGCCGGGTGAATGTCGATACGGGGGGTGGGCCGCTTCCGTCCAAGCAAGACAGACCCTGGCCGCCTCGCCGGCGACGGGCGGAAGCTCAGGCCAGCTTGTCGGCGTAGATGAAGCGGCCGGGCCCAAGGCGGGCGAGGACCTGCGGCAGGCTGTTGTAGGGGAGGGCGAAGCAGCCCTCCGAACGGCCGAGCTTGCCATGGGCGGCGAGCTGTTCGGGCTCCGCATACCAGGCCGAGTGGACGACGATGGCTCGAGCCTCGGCGTTGGAGTTGCTCCAGTCGAGGCCGGAAAGGCGCATCGAGCGGCCATATTTGCCGTGATAATATTCGCCGGTCCGGTAGCCGCCCTGCGACGAGGCTTCCGAGCCGATCTGATTGGAGAAGCGCTGCAACGCGCCGCTGTGGGCCGGATCGGAGCCGCGGCCGTGGGCGACGAGGTGGTTGCTGACCCGGCCGGAAGCGGTGTCGAGCAGGAAGAAGCGATGCTCGTTCGACGGGCGGCTGAAATCGGCGATCCCGACCACGTCGGTGTAGCGAAGCTGCGAGCGGTGCCGATCGAAGGCGGCGCGGGCGCGGGCGAGGAGGCGCGGATCGATCACTCCGTCCACCGTGACTCGGGGGCGCGCCGGAACCGTCACCGCCTGGGTGATCGGCTGCACCGGAAGCGGCTTCGGCGCCGGATCCTTAAGGCCCGCGACGATCTGAGCCAGGGTCTGTCCCTGGGCCGCCGTGGCGAGAAAGCCGGCGGAAAGTCCGGCCCCAAGCATTTGCCTGCGCGAGTAGATCAAGATTTTCCCCTCAGCTCTGGAGTCCTAGTTATAGCTTTTGTCCTTAAGTTCCAGTGAACTGCAGCCGCTTCATCCC
>DASVTA010000483.1:0-8954 GCA_036387815.1 Allosphingosinicella sp. | reverse complement strand
CCACTCGGCGCAGGCGGTTCGACCGCGGCCTTGGCCTCGGCGCGGTCGCGGCCAAGCGGCTTCTGGCAGAAGACGGCCGCGCCCGCCTCGAGCGCCCGAACCGCCTGCGCCGAGTGGAGCGCGCTCGGAGTGGCGATGACGATCCCGTCGACACCCGCCTCGAGCAGGCCGTCCAGCCCCTCCACGACCGCCGCTCCCGGCGCAAGCGCCAGCGCCTGCTCCGCGCAGTCGCCCGAAGGATCGGCGATCGCCGCCGCCTCGACCGCGCCAGTCGCGAGCATCGCCTCCATCCGGTGTCGGCCGATCCAGCCGACGCCGAGGAAGCCAAGCCGGGGGCGGCTCACCCGCGGTCGACCATGACGAGGGCCTTGAGGAAGCCGTCCGGCCGGTCCCGGGTGGCGTCCAGCGCCTCCCCCAGCCGCTCCAGCGGATAGGCGTGGGTGTAGAGCGGCGCCGGGTCCAGCCGCCCGGACGCGACCGCCTCCACGGCCTCCCTTATGCCGCGCATCTGCACCTCCGGGTCCCGCTCGTGGGCATTGACCACGTCGATGCCCTTCCAGTTCCACATCTGCATGTTGACCTGCCTCGGCCCGTCCTGATGGTAGCCCGCGACGATCAGCCGGCCGCCCTCACGGACCAGCTCGCCGGCCAGGTCGAGGGGCCATTGCTTGCCCACCGCCTCGATCACCCGGTCGCACAGGCGGCCGCCGGTGAGCGCCTTCACGCGCTCTATGATGGCCCAGTGATCGTCCATCGGGATCGTCTCTGAGGCGCCGAAGCGGCGGGCGACTTCGAGCGAATAGGCTCGGCGCGAGACCGCGATCACCCGGGCGCCCGCTTCGCTCGCCAGCCGGGTGAGGATCGCTCCGAGAAAGCCGATCCCGACGATCGCGACGGTCTGCCCCGCCTCGATGCCGCTGCGCCGGAAGATGTTCATCGCGCAGCCCAAAGGCTCGCCCGGAAAGGGCGCTCCGGCAAGCGCCTCCGGAAGCTTCACCACCGCCTCCCGCTCGGCAAGATCATACTCGCCATAGCTTCTGAACGAGAGGGCCGCGACCCGGTCACCGGGCGCGAGGCCCTCCACGCCTTCGCCGACGCGATCGACCACGCCCCAGCCCTCATGGCCAAGAGCGCCTGGCTCGGTCGGGAAGCTCATCCAGTCGGGGCCTGCCCATGGCTCCAGGTTCGAGGCGCACACTCCGCAGCCTTCGAGCCGCACGCGCACCTGGCCCGGGCCCGGCTCGGGCCTCTCGACCTCCTTCACGCTCGCCCGCCCCGGCCCCTCGAGAACCGCGGCCCGCATCGTCATGCTCAATGGAATCTCCCCTCAGGACCTCCCGGGCGGGAGGCAATCGCGGAACGCCTCCTGCCAGCGAAGGTTGCGGCTCCGCAACCTGTCGCGCAAAGGTGCCCGATGGACCCGCTCAAGCGCTCCTTCCCGCCGGCCGTCGACTCCGGCACCCGAGTCCTGGTGCTCGGCAGCCTGCCCGGGGAGGAATCGCTCGCCCGAAGCCAATATTATGCCAATCCGCGCAACCATTTCTGGAGGCTGATCGGACAGGTGACCGGGCTCGATCTCGTCGCCCCGCCTTATGAGGAGCGGCTCGAGGCGCTGCTCGCCGCCGGGGTAGGACTGTGGGACACGGTAGGCGCCGCGACCCGGCGCGGAAGCCTCGACGGAGCGATCCGACTCGCCAGCGCGAACGATCTCGCCACTCTCGTGAAGGAACTTCCAGCCCTTCGGGCGGTCGGCTTCAACGGGGGCAAGTCCGCCTCGATCGGGGTTCCGCAGCTTGCTGAGCGGCCCGATCTTGCCCTCATTCCGCTGCCGTCGAGCAGCCCCGCCTACACCCGTCCTTTCGAGGAGAAGCTGGGCGAGTGGATGAGGCTGGCCCCTTACTTGTCGGCCGCGCCGTCACCCTGAACGCACTGCCGTCACCCTGAACGCACTACCCGTCACCCTGAACACACCACCCGTCACCCTGAACTTGTTTCAGGGTCCAGTTTCGAGCATCGCGGCGGGCATCCAGCTGGATGCTGAAACAAGTTCAGCATGACGGCCATGACGGAGCGAAACATGACCGAAGCCTTCATCTGCGACGCGGTTCGAACCCCAATCGGCCGCTACGGCGGCGCCCTCGCCCACGTCCGGGCCGACGATCTCGCCGCGATTCCGATCCGCGCCCTGATGGAGCGGAACGGCTCCGTCGACTGGGACGAGCTTGACGACGTCATCCTCGGCTGCGCCAACCAGGCCGGGGAGGACAATCGCAACCTCGCGCGCATGGCCGCCCTCCTCGCCGGCCTTCCCGACAAATCGGGCGGAGTGACCCTGAACCGCCTCTGCGGCTCCGGCATGGACGCCGTCACGATGGCGGCCCGGATCATCCGCGGAAGCGAGGCGGACATGGTGATCGCCGGCGGCTCGGAAAGCATGAGCCGGGCGCCCTTCGTCATGGCCAAGGCGCAGAGCGCCTTCGACCGGAATGCCGAGATGTACGACACCACCATCGGCTGGCGCTTCGTCAATCCCAAGATGAAGCACGCTTATGGCGACGATACGATGCCGTCCACGGCTGAGAACGTGGCTCAGGAATGGCAGGTAAGCCGCGAGGATCAGGATGCTTTCGCCGTCCGGAGCCAGGACAAGGCGGCCACCGCCCAGGAAAATGGCCGCTTCGCCGCGGAGATCGTCCCGGTCTCGATCCCGCAGCGCAAAGGCGATCCCCTCGTCGTCGACCGCGACGAGCATCCCCGCAAGACCAGCGTCGAGGCCCTGGCGAAGCTCAAGCCGATCGTCCGGCCCGACGGCACCGTCACCGCCGGCAATGCGTCGGGAGTCAACGACGGCGCGGCCGCCATGGTGGTCGCCTCCGAGGAGGCCGCGAGGCGCAACGGCCTCACCCCCCGCGCCCGAATCGTCGGCGGCGCCGTTGCCGGAGTGCCGCCTCGGATCATGGGCATAGGCCCGGCTCCGGCTTCTCAAAAACTGTTGAAGCGCCTCGGTCTAAGCATCGGCGATATGGACGTAATCGAGATCAACGAAGCCTTCGCCGCCCAGGCCCTGCCGGTCCTTCGCGAGCTCGGCCTCGCGGACGACGCGGAGCACGTCAACCCGAACGGCGGCGCCATCGCTCTCGGCCACCCGCTCGGGATGTCCGGCGCGCGGCTGGCGATGACGGCTCCGGAGGAGCTCCACCGCCGCGGCGGCCGCTATGCCCTGTGCGCCATGTGCATCGGGGTCGGGCAGGGCATCGCGCTGGTGATCGAGCGGGTGTGATCCGGCTGGAGAAGTCGAATGAGACGCAAATTGCAGGTGTTCGTTTCCAGCACCTTTTCGGACATGCTCGAAGAGCGTCAAGCGGCGGTCGAAACCATATTGCGAGCCGGACATATCCCTGCCGGGATGGAATTGTTTACCGCCGGCGATCAGTCGCAAATGGCAGTGATCAAGAGGTGGATCGACGAATCGGACGTCTACCTGCTCGTGCTCGGTGCTCGCTATGGCTCGATCGAGCCGCTGTCGGGTATCAGCTACACCGAGCTGGAATATGATTATGCGGTCGAGCAGGGGAAACCGCTTTTCGCCGTCGTTATCGATGAGAAGGCCGTCGACGAAAAAGGCCGTCGGCTCGGCCCGGCGTGCTGGAACTAACCCACGGTTCCGCACTAGCGCAATTCCGGCAAAAGGTCCTGATGCGCATGACCGCCTTCTATTCGGAGGCCAAGGATGTACGACTGGCGATCTTTCACGCCTTGCCGGAATTTGCCGCGGACGAGAATCTGAGAGGCTGGGTGTGGGGTGGAGATGTACCGGACACCGCCGCGCTGGAGGCCGAGATTCGCACGCTGCGCGACGAAAACGCGAGGTTCAAAGAAGAGGCGAATTCATCTGGCACGTTGAAGCAGACCATTGAACCTGAAAAAATAAGCGATATTCTCCAAACGCTGCGCGAGATTGACGTCGAGGTCCCAGCGAGCATCAATAGCTCAAGGCGGTGGAGACGACCAACCTTCTCGACGTCATGCTCCGGGCTCGCGACAGTTTAGTCGCAGGAGTGACTAACCAAGCCAATAGCACTAATGAATACGTTCAATTTCTGTACTTCAACGTGCTCCCGAAGCTGGCCGTTCACGGTCTCTCCGAAAACGAACCGGTCCCGGGTGCGAAATACCGCCGGAGCTTCCTGAACAAGCGAGGCTTGGCTGTGTTGGCTGAACTCGACAGCCGCTCGATCCGGAGGAAAAAGAAGAAGCGAGACGAACAGCTCAAAGGCGCGACGGACGCCACGGCGCCCGGGCAAAAGCCGGCAGCCAGTTGAACCTACACTCCGGCCGCTTGCCTACGCCAGGTGCGTCCGGGCCGTCCGGGACGGGTAATCGAACGGATTGAAAACCGCTATCTCGGCGGAAGCCGGGGCGCGGGGGGGGCGTCGGGGCTTTTCGCGCCCGAGGTGCCGGCTTTCGCCGGATGACGGGAAGCCTCCCGCGGCCTCGCGCGTTCATTGCCGCAAAAGGCGCGTCCTGCTAGGGGCCCTCGCCAGGAGATCAGCCATGTACACGACCGAGCTCGGCAAGTCGAAGAACGTCGCTTCCACCGAGGATGCGGAGAAGCTCGCCGCCTTCGAGGCGCGCGTCGCCGCGGACGAGTTCATCGAGCCCAAGGACTGGATGCCCGAAGCCTATCGCCGCACCCTCACCCGGCAGATCTCCCAGCACGCGCATAGCGAGATCGTCGGAATGCTCCCCGAGGGCAATTGGATCAGCCGGGCGCCCTCGCTCAGGCGCAAGGCGATCCTGCTCGCCAAGGTGCAGGACGAGGCGGGCCACGGCCTCTATCTCTATTCGGCCGCCGAGACGCTCGGCACCAGCCGCAAGGAGATGATCGAGGCGCTGCACTCGGGCAAGGCCAAGTACAGCACCATCTTCAACTACCCGACCCTCACCTGGGCCGACATCGGCGCCATCGGCTGGCTCGTCGACGGAGCCGCGATCATGAACCAGGTGCCGCTCCAGCGCACGTCCTACGGCCCCTATGCGCGGGCGATGGTCCGCGTCTGCAAGGAGGAGAGCTTCCACCAGCGCCAGGGCTACGAGATCTGCATGGCGATGATGGCCGGCACGCCTGAGCAGCAGCGCATGATGCAGGACGCCTTGAACCGCTGGTGGTGGCCGTCGCTGATGATGTTCGGCCCGCCCGACGCCGACAGCCCGAACACCGCCCAGTCGATGCGCTGGCGGATCAAGCGCGACACCAATGACGAGCTCCGCCAGAAGTTCGTCGACATCACGGTGCCCCAGGCGGAAGCGATCGGGCTCAAGGTCCCCGATCCGGCGCTGAAGTGGAACGAGGAGACCGGCCATTACGATTTCGGCGAGGTCGATTGGGAGGAATTCTACGCGGTGGTGCGCGGCGAAGGCCCGGTGGCCAAAGAGCGGATGACGGCCCGGCGCCAGGCGTGGGAAGACGGCGCCTGGGTCCGGGACGCCGCGGCCGCCCATGCGGAAAAGCACAGCCGCAAGCAGGAGGCGGCATGAGCGTTCCGGGGGCAGCACCCAACCTGCTCATGCTGAGTAGGGACCGAGCTTGTCGAGGGCCCGTATCGAAGCACGCTACGGTCCTTCGATACGCCGGTTCGACAAGCTCACCGGCTACTCAGGATGAGCGGATATGAGCGCCGACTGGCCGCTCTGGGAAGTCTTCGTCCGCTCGAAGGGCGGCATGGCCCACCGCCATGTCGGCTCCGTCCACGCGCCCGACGCCGCCATCGCGCTTCGCCATGCGCGCGACACCTATACGAGACGGATGGAGGGGATCAGCCTGTGGGTCGTTCCCTCCGCTTCGATCGTGGCTTCCGACCCGGGCCAGGACGAGGCGATGTTCGACCCCGCCGCCGACAAGGTCTACCGCCACCCGACCTTCTACGACATCCCCGAAGGCATCACGCATATATGAGGGTTCGAGTGCATTTGCCTCCCCATGCGCAGCATGGGGAGGGGGACCGCCGCAGGCGGTGGAGGGGTGACCCGGCGATGAGACCGGGGCAGATCACCCCTCCACCAGCTTCGCTGGTCCCCCTCCCCATTTTCGATGGGGAGGCATAAGGTGGCCTCCCTCCCCCCCATCGACCTTCCCCCGAACGCCACCGGCTCCGGCGCCTTCGACGGGCCTGCCGCTCTCGAGGAAGGCCCCGCCCTTTTCGAATATCTGCTTCGCCTCGGCGACGACAGCCTCATCCTGGGGCAGCGGCTATCCGAATGGTGCGGCCACGCCCCGTCGGTCGAAGTGGACCTCAGCATCGCCAACATGGCGCTCGACCTGATCGGCCAGGCGACCCATTTCCTCGGCCATGCCGGAGAGGTCGAGGGCAAGGGCCGCGACGGCGACGCCCTCGCCTTCCGCCGCGACGTCCTCGATTTCCGCAATTGCTGGCTGGTCGAGCAGCCGAACGGCGATTTCGCCCGGACGATGGCCCGGCAGTTCCTCTTCTCCACCTGGCAGAAGCTGCTCTTCCAGAACCTGCTGGGCTCAAGGGAGACGCTGATCGCGGCGGTCGCGGAAAAGGCGCTGAAGGAAGTCACCTACCATCAGGAGCTGGCGAGCGAATGGGTGGTCCGCCTCGGCGACGGCACCGAGGAGAGCCGCCGCCGGATGGAGGAGGGCCTGGCCTGGAACTGGCGCTTCGTCCCCGAGCTGTTCGAGATGGACGATCTCGCCGCCTTCATGGCGCAGCGCGGCATCGGCGCCGATCTCGCCGCCTTCCGGGCCGATTACGACGCCCAGGTCCGCACCGTCCTCGCCGAAGCGACCCTCCAGCCGCCGCCCGGCCAGCGCCCCATCCTCGGCGGCCGCCGAGGCCATCACTCGGAGCATCTGGGCCATCTGCTGGCGGTGATGCAATATCTGCCGCGCACCTATCCGGATGCTGTATGGTAGCCGTTGCTAACCCGTCACCCCGGCGAAAGGGACCCCGTCAAAATACTACTTTGACGGGAGCCCAACCGGGGCCTCAGGTCGAGAAGGCGCCTTTTTCGCCAACAGGTCCCGGCTTTCGCCCGGATGACGTGGAGCGGATCCGGGCCGTCCTCCAAAGCGTCCCCGATCCCGAAATCCCGGCGATCTCCGTCGTCGAGCTCGGCATCGTCCGTTCGGTCGAACCGGACCGGGTCGTCATCACGCCCACTTATACCGGATGCCCCGCCGCCCAGGTGATCGAGGCCGACATTCGCGCCGCGCTGGATTCCGCAGGCTACCGCCGCGTCCGAATCGAAACCGCCCTCTCGCCCGCCTGGACCACCGACTGGATCACCCCCGAAGGCCGGGCGAAGCTTCGCGCCTACGGAATCGCCCCGCCGACCCGACCGGCGGTCGAATGCCCGCAGTGCGGCTCGCCCGAGACGGAGGAGATCAGCCGCTTCGGCTCGACCCCCTGCAAGGCGCTGTGGCGCTGCCGGGCCTGCGCCGAGCCTTTCGACCTGTTCAAATGCCATTGAAAGGCGAACCCGCCATGCCGGACTTGATCCGGCATCCGCCTTCCGTCCAGCTCGACACCGGAAAAAGGTGGACCCCGGATCAAGCCTGGGGTGACGGGTTGGGGGCACGATGAGCACGCATTTCCACAGCCTGGCGATCGCGCAGATCGTCGACGAGACCGCGGAAGCGAAATCCCTGCGTTTCGAGGTTCCGCCGGAGCTTCGCGAGGCCTTCAGCTTCAAGCCGGGGCAGCATCTCACGCTCAAGGCCGATATCGGCGGCGAGGAAGTCCGCCGCAACTATTCCCTCTGCGTCGCTCCGCAGGACGGCGCCCTCATGGTCACCGTGAAGCGGATCGCCGGCGGCCTCTTCTCCAACTGGGCGAACGACAATCTGAAGCCCGGCGACCGGATAGAGGTGATGGAGCCGCACGGCAGCTTCACCTGGGACTTCTCGGCGGGCGCCGTCCGCCACTATGCGGCCTTCGCCGGCGGCTCCGGGATAACGCCGGTCATGTCGCTGCTCCGGACGGCGCTCATCGAGGAGCCGGGAAGCCGCTTCACCCTCTTCTACGGCAATCGCGACAGCCAGTCGGTGATCTTCCTCGACGCGCTCGCGCGCCTCAAGAATCGGTTCATGGATCGTCTCCAGGTCCACCATTTCCTGGCCGAGGAGGCCGAGGACATCGATCTGTTCAACGGCATGCTCGACCGGTCCAAATGCGCCGAGGTGCTCGAGCATCTGCTCGATCCCGCCGAGATCGACGCCTTCTTCATCTGCGGCCCCGGTCCGATGATGGACGCGGCCGAGGAAGTGCTGCTCGATCGCGGCGTCCCCCCGGCCAGGATCCACCTCGAGCGCTTCACGGCCGGCCGGCCCGCCGAGGCGCTCCAGGCCCAGCTCGACGCGCTTTCCAGGGAGGCGCAGGGCCTCACCATGCTGGTCACCCTCGACGGCCGCAAGCGCAGGGTACCGTTCAGCGCCGAGGCCGGAAACATCCTCGACAGCGCCCGGCTCGCCGGTCATCCGGCCCCCTTCGCGTGCAAGGCGGGCGTGTGCGCCACCTGCCGGGCGCGGGTGGTCGCCGGAAGCGTCGAAATGGCGGCGCGCTACGGCCTCACCGACGAGGAGGTGGCCGCGGGATACATCCTCACCTGCCAGTCGGTGCCGAAGGGCGAAGGGCTGGAAGTGGATTACGACGGGTAGGGGCGCTTAACGTCATCCCGGCGAAGGCTGGGATCCCGGCGGGTGAAGAGCGCGGCGTCCTTCACCCCCTGGGGCCCCAGCCTTCGCTGGGGCGACGAGTGATCACCCTCCTTGTTCCGGCCCCGCAAAAGCCTTACCTTGCGCCGATGGCGCATCACCATCACCACGAGGCGCATGAGGGCGCTTCCCTCATGCAGGCCGCGCAAAGCTCGATGGAGAAATCGGGCGAGCAATGGACTCAGATGCGGTCCGCCGTGTTCGAGGCCCTGGCCGG
>DASVTA010000482.1:0-3190 GCA_036387815.1 Allosphingosinicella sp. | reverse complement strand
GCACCGTGCTGCCCTTGGAGGGACACGCGAATTCGTCAGTGACTTCCGAAACGTAGCGAGCCATCCAGCTAACTCTGCCAAGGCAGCCGCTGAGAAGATTAGGAAATGTAAGGCTGGCTTTTTGGACGCAATGAAGTTCGCTCGGAAACTTAGGGAGGTCGCACAAGAAGTAGGTTATCGCATCACAATATACGTTACGTAGTATACCTAAGCTCGCGGCGGGGTGACGCCGCCCGCTAATGGTCCGCTGTCAATGAACAAAATCCCCTTTGCTTCGAAAGCGTGTCGTAGCGCTTGAGCGCGCGCAGGGAGGACTGGCTCACCAGCCTCATAACGGATGACGGTCCGAGCGCTCACGCCAGAGGCAGCTGCGAGATCCTGCTGTGACCAGTCGAGCGCCGCCCGGGCCATTCGGCACTGGCGGACATTCATTCTGTCACAATTCCAGCAAAAAACACTTGCCAGCGGCCCCACTGCCTGTCACATTCTCAGCCATAATTTCAGAACCCCAGCCCGATCGGCGGGAGACCCTTGGTCATGGCTTCCAGGGAGCATAGCGGCGTGCGTGCTTCACTTCCACCTGTGGATGAGGGCGAGGCCATCGCTGGCGGTGAAGGGGGCTTGGGTTTTACGCGCCGGGCGGTCTTGGGCGCCGCGGTCGCGGTGCCGGTTGCCGCCACCGCTTCGTCATCGCGAGGAGCGCAGCGACGTGGCGATCCAGGGCTGGATTGCCGCGCTACGCTCGCAATGACGGAGAGGCACCGGCGGTGGAGCGAAGCCCTCACCGCCTATCACGAGGCTCGGGCGGCTCAGGAGCGGTTCGATCTGGCGACTCGGGAGGCGGCGGCGGGGCCTCGGGGGCGGTCGGCCAAGGAGCAGGCCAAGCTGGACGATCGGTCCGGGGATTATCTCGTCGCGACCTGCAATGCGGTTCGGCGGCTGGTGCGGACTCCGGCGCCGGATCTGGCGGCGCTTGGCGTCAAAATCGCGCTCGTAGTCGACGAACGGGTCGGCGAACTGATCGGCGGGGAGGCTTGCATGCGGGTGCTCAAGGCAGATGCTCGGCGGCTGTGCCCCAAGGCGTAGTGAGCGACGCAGGGCGGCCTGCGTCGTCGGACGGGCTCGGCTGGCGCGCCAGCCGCCCCGCCGGCCGGGCGCTGCGCCGACTCCATTCGCTGCTCACGATTGCTGCGCAATCGCTTCGCGACTCATGGGCGGGCTTGGCCGAGCATACGATCTTCGGATGCGCCTCCGGTGGTTCTGGCTCGGCGTGAGCGCATCCTGTATAAGCCGAGGTGCGAGAGGATAAGACGATGGCCGCGGATGCCGGAAAACAAAGCAAGCGCGCACCACTGAAGGCGCGGCCCCAGCCGGATGTCGACCGGAAGAAGCTTCGGGCGGATATCTCCGAGCGCTTCTCCAAGACGCTCGAATATCTGGCGAAGTGAGCGAGCCCGTCTGGCTCGACCTGGGCGGGTTGATCGAGGCGCATGAGGAGCAGATCGAGCGATTCGGAGGCTCGGCCGGCATTCGCGACATCGGGCTCGTCGAGAGCGCGCTGGCTCGGCCGAAGCAGCTTTATCATTATGAGGGCGAGGAAGACGTGCTGGCGCTTGCCGTGCGCCTGGGCACAGGAATTGCGCTCAATCACGGCTTCGTAGACGGCAACAAGCGCACCGGGGCGGTGGCGATGATCGAGTTCCTCGTCCTGAACGGCTATCGCCTGAGCATGGGGAACGATGGAACGCTCGGCCGCTGGTTCGAAGCGGTCATCGAAGGGCGGATGAGCGAGGGAGAACTGGCCGAGGCGGTCTGGCCGTTCATCCGGGTCATCGAGGGAAGCTGACGGAAGGATGGATCCCGGATCAAGTCCTGGATGAGGGAGGAGAAAAGGGGCGCAGGGCGGCCTGCGCCGTCGGACGGGTTCGCTTCGCCTCTGCGAAGCGACCCGCCGGCCGCGCGGGGGCGAGTCGGGTCCAGTACGACGATTGCTTCGCAATCCTCGCGACTGGGCCTGGCTCGCCCTGTGCGATTGTTGGATTATTGTAGGATTTTTCCTGTTCTATTGCTCCGCGTGGTGAGTGGTCCGGCCGGGAGTGGGCTTCCGGCCGGCTTTTAGAGGAGGCGGCGAGATGGGGCGGAAGGCGGGGGCTCGGGGGTGCGGGCGGGGCCGGTCGGTGCTGAGGGCGGATCAGTGGGAGGAGGCCCGGCTCGGGATGGTCGCGGAGATGGTCGAGCTCGGCGTGCCGGAGCCCGAGGCCGAGACCGAGGCGGTGAAGAAGGTCGAGCGGGCGCGGCTCCGGCTCGACTGGGCGCGCGAGCGGCTGGACGCCTTCTTCGCTCTGCAGGCGCAGGCCGACGAGGCCTATGAGCGGCAGATGGACGCTTATCCCGACGTCGACTGGGAGGACGAGGACGCGCCCGAGCTTCCCGACCCGCCCGAGGACGCGGCCGCCCAGGCCGTCTATGCTGAGGTGATGGCGGCGCTCAAGGAGGACCGCTGGCCCAGGCACCTCCATTTCCGGGGCGTCTGAACGAAAGGAGCGCGGGCGATGGCGCTGGGATGGAAATGCAACGGCTTCACTCCGGCGAAGAGGGCGGCCTGCCTTCGGGCGCTGGCGCGGGGCGTGACGGTGGCGGAGGCGTGCCGGGAGGCGCGGATCTCGCCGACGACCTTCTACCGGCACGAGAAGAAGGATCCGGACTTCGCCTCGCTGTGCCGGGCGGCGCGGGCCCAGTCGGGCGGCGAGGCGAGCCTCGAGACGCTCGCCTGGGAACGGGGCGTGACCGGGATCGAGGAGGAGATCGTCCAGGGCGGCAAGGTGGTGGGACGCCGGGTCAGACGCTCGGACGGCGTCTTCAAGATGCTCTTGGAGATGGGCGGCGACGGGCGGGCGTCGAAGGCGCTGAGGGCCAGGATCGAGCGGGAGCTGAGGCCGAAGATCGAAGCGGAGCTTCGGGAGGAGGCGGCGGCGGTCAGGGGGCAGGGGCGGGACGCCAAGGTGATATTCGACGAGCTGTCGGCGCGGCTCGCGGAGATCAGGCGGGAGGAGGAGGAGAAGAAGGCGGCGCGGCAGCGCAGCGGGGGTTGAGGTTCCGCTGGTGGCGCGAAAGGTTGCCAGCGGGCGGGTCTGGATATTCGAAGTTGGTGAAAAAGGATCCCGGATCAAGTCCGGGATGACGAAGAAGG
>DASVTA010000481.1:0-6592 GCA_036387815.1 Allosphingosinicella sp. | reverse complement strand
CAGCCGACGGCGACCTTGCTGATGTTGAGCGGCATGGGGGAGGTTCATAATAGGATAAGTGATTGGGGCAACAGGTATATTCTCGGTCCCCCGTCATCCCGGCGAAAGCCGGGGCCCCAGGACGAGAAATCCCGCCGGGTCTCCCCGAGGCCCCGGCTTCCGCCGGGGTGACGAGAGCCGTCTCCCGAGGCCCCGGCTTTCGCCGGTGTGACGAAGGGCGGCGCGGCTCTAGCCGACGAGGCCGGAAGCGACCGCGAGGCCGAGGAAGGCGAAGAAGCCCATCGAGTCGGTGATCATCGTCACGAAGACGGAAGAGGCGACCGCCGGATCCTGGTCGAACCGCTCCAGGACCAGCGGAACCAGCACTCCGGCAAGCCCCGCCACGGTGATGTTGACGAGCATCGCCGTGGCGATGACCGCGCCCAGCTTCGGGCTGACGAAGACCCCGCCGACCGCGAGGCCGATGAGGAGCGCGATCGTCAGGCCGTTCAGGAGCGCGAGCCGGATCTCCCGCCAGATCGTCCGCCAGGTGTTCGAACGGGTCAGCTGGTTCATCGCGAGGGCGCGGACCGCCACCGCCATGGTCTGGGTGCCGGCATTGCCGCCGATCGACGCGACGATCGGCATGAGGACCGCCAGAGTCCACATCTCCTCGATCGCTCCGCCGAAATTGTAGATGATGAAGGAGGCGATCACGGCCGTCCCGAGATTGGCCACCAGCCACCGCACCCGGGCGCGATAGCTGTCGCGGATCGGCTGGTTGATGTCGCCCTCGTCGCCCGCGCCGGACATGAGGAGGACGTCTTCCGACGCTTCCTCCTGGATGATGTGGACGATGTCGTCGACCGTGATCATGCCGACGAGCCGCCCCGACTGGTCGACGACGGCGGCCGAGATGAGCGCGTATTTCTGGAAGCGAAGCGCCACTTCCTCCTGGTCCATGTCGACCGGGATCAGGGTCTGCTCGCGCTTCATGACGTCGGCGACGGCGACGTTGCGGTGGGTGCGCAGGATCCAGCTCAGCATGCAGGTGCCGACCGGATGGTGGCGCCCGTCGACGACGAACACTTCCCAGAAATCGGTGGTGAGGTCGTCCCCGGCGCGCAGATAATCGATCACCTGGCCCACCGTCCAATGCTCGGGAACGGCGATGAGGTCGCGCTGCATCAGGCGGCCGGCGGATTCCTCCGGATAGGTGAGCGCCTCCTCGATCGCGGCGCGGTCGTCGGGATCGAGCTCGCGGAGGACGGCGCGCTGCTCGTCCTCCTCGAGATCCTCGATCATCGCGACCGCGTCGTCCGTCTCCATCTCGCCGGCGAGATCGGCGACCTGGCGCGGGTCGAGCGCGTCGATCAGCTCCTCGCGGACATGGTCGTTCATCTCCGCGAGCACGTCGCCATCGAGCAGGTCGGCGATGGCGGCGGCGAGCGCCCGGCGATCGTCGCTGTCGATCAGCTCGAACAGATCGGCGAGGTCGGCCGGGTGGAGGGGTTCGACCAGGGCCCGAGCGCCGTCGGTGTCTCCGGCCTCGACCCGCTCCATCACCTCGCTGACATATTCCGGCTTCAGCCGATCGTCCTCGTCGAGCCGGCCGGCGGCCGGAAGGCCGGGCGGAGCGCCGGACAGATCGATTTCGCTGTCGCTCATCCGCCCCTCTTTTCCGCCTGGGATTTCCGCCGAGGCGCTTCCTAGGACGAGGCGGCGGGAGTGTCGAGCGGGGTGGCGCGGGCGTCGGCACAGGCTTATGTCGGCCCGGACCCGTCATCCCGGCGAAAGCCGGGACCTCAGGACGAGAACGCACCGCGGGTCTCCCCGAGGTCCCGGCTTTCGCCGGGATGACGAAACCAAATGGAGAAGAACATGGCCGACGAGCTCAACACCCTGGTCCTCAATCTCAGCAGCGGCGGCGACGTCGTCATCAAGCTTCGCCCGGATCTCGCCCCCGGCCACGTCGCCCGGATCAAGGAGCTGGTCGAGGAAGGCTTTTACGACGGGGTCGTCTTCCACCGGGTCATCCCGGGCTTCATGGCCCAGGGCGGCGATCCGACCGGCACCGGCATGGGCGGATCGAAGAAGCCCGATCTCAAGGCCGAGTTCAGCCGCGAGCCGCACGTCCGCGGAGTCGCGTCGATGGCGCGCTCGCAAAATCCGAACAGCGCGAACAGCCAGTTCTTCATCTGCTTCGACGACGCCCGCTTCCTCGACAACCAGTACACCGTCTGGGGCGAGGTCACCGAGGGCATGGAGCATGTCGACGCTCTGCCCAAGGGCGAGCCGCCGCGCGAGCCGGGCAGGATCGTGAAGGCCTCCTTGAGGGCCTGAAGTGCCACTGGGGGTCACGCTCATCACCGGCGCGTCGGCGGGCCTCGGCGCCGAATTCGCCCGTCAGTGCCGGCGGCGAGGTGACGAGCTGGTCCTCGTCGCCCGGCGCAGGGACCGGCTGGAGGCGCTTGCGGCGGAGCTCGGCTCCGCCCACGTGGTCACCGCCGACCTCAGCCGGCCGGGCGCGCCGGAGAGGCTGCTCGCCGACGTCGCGGGGCTGGGCCTGCGGGTCGACACCCTGATCAACAATGCCGGGTTCGGCGCCGCCGGCGCTTTCGTCGAGGCGCCGCCGGAGCGGCTGCTCGACATGATCGACCTCAACGTACGCGCGCTGACCGAGCTCTGCCGCCTCGCCTTGCCGCCGATGCTGGAGCGGCGCGGCGGCTTCATCCTCAACGTGGCGTCGACGGCCGCCTTCCAGGCGGGCCCCTACAGCGCGGTCTATTATGCGACCAAGGCGTTCGTCCTGTCGCTCAGCGAGGCCCTTCACCAGGAGACCAAAGGGAGCGGGGTCCATGTCTCGGCGCTTTGCCCCGGCCCGACCGCGACCGAGTTCTTCGAAGTGGCGGGAAGCCCGGACAGCCGGCTGGCGAGGATGGCGGCCGATCCGAAGGGGGTCGTGGCCGCGGGCCTCGCCGGCCTCGCCCGCAACAAGGCGATCGTCGTTCCCGGGATGATGAACAAGATGACTTCGCAGGCCGGCCGAATATTGCCGCGCTCGGCGCTGAGGCGGGCGGTGGCGGCTTTGAAGAACTGACCGTCATCCCGGCGAAAGCCGGGCCTCGGGCCGAAAAAGACACGGCGGGTCTCGCCGAGGTCCCGGCTTCCGCCGGGATGACGGTTAAGCCGCCTCCTTCTCTTCCCTGAGCAGCCTGTCGAACAGCCAGTCGTGGAAGATTCGCACCGGGCGGCGCTTCAGGGCGGAGCGGCGGCAGGCGAACCAGTAGCTGTAGGGGCTCTCCACCTTGTGGTCGAACAGCTGGACCAGCCTGTCGTCGCCCGAGCCGTAGAGATGGCTTTCGAGCATGATCGCGACTCCCAGCCCCTGCGCGGCGGCGTCGAGGATCAGCTGGCCGGAATCGAAATGGTCGATCGCCGCCGGCTGAAGATCGGGCAGGCCCAGGGCGTCGCGCCAGTAATCGAAGGAATCGGGCATGTCCCGGTGGAGGAAGATGGTCGCTTCGGCGAGATCGGACGGCTCGCGGATCGATTCGCGAAGGGTCCTGGAGCCGATCGCGATGACGCAATTGTTGTCGATCCGGCGCGAGTAGAGGGAAGGATCGATTTCGGTGGTGATGGCGATGGCGGCGTCGAGCCCGTCGTCGAGCCGGGCGAGGCGGTTGGCGCCCGTGTCTATGTCGATGTGGAGATCCGGGTGAAGCGCCCGAAGGCTCGGCAGCCTTGGCATCAGCCGCTGGGAGGCGAAGAGCGATGGCACGGCGAGCCGAAGGCGCATCACCTCGATTTGGCCGGTGGCCCGCTCCATCGCCAGCGCGAGGGCGTCGATCGACGGCCCGATCTCGGCCATCAGCCGATCGCCGTCGGGATTGAGGTGCACCGCCTGGTGGCGGCGCTCGAAAAGCGGATGGCCCACGAACCGCTCGAGCGCCTGGATCCGCCGCGAGAGCGCCGGCGAGGAGAGCGACAAGGCTTCGGCGGCGGCCTTGACCGAGCCGAGCCGGGCAACCTGGACAAAGGCCTCGAGAGCGGTCAGCGGGGGCAGCCTGCGCATCGCGAGAACATCTCCTCTTGTGCGCCGCACCAAATGGCGGGCCTGCGCGGAACCGGCGCGAAACTCAGCAAACCACGGTGCAACAATTGCATTCGTAGCATACTTGTTCGCACTTGCACAATAAGCGCCCGGGGCAGAGAAGGGACCTGCCTTTCAGGCATCCTCTCCTAAAAACTTCCAGGGTCGGTCCTCACGGACCGGCCCTTTTTTTCGCTCCGCGCCCGCTCCGGCCGGGCCGCCGCGGGTGCGGCGAACGCGCGAGGCGCGAGTCTATCTTTTCCCGCCGTTTCCCTGTACTTCAGCGCTTTGCACGTGCCGTCGGCCGCGGGAATGGGAGAGTCTAAGATGGGTAAGAAGGCAATTGCGTCGATCGCAGCGCTGTCGATGAGCCTGCTGTGGTCGGGAACCGCTTTGGCCGGCGATTCCGCCGCGCCCAAGACGGCCAAGGCGGACGACTCCAGCAAGCGGGTCTGCCGGAACGTGGTCTCCAGCGGCACTCGCCTGAGCACCCGCACCTGCAAGGCGAAAGCCGAATGGGACAAGGCCCAGGATCGCGCGCAAAGGCACGTCCGCGAGCTTCAGACCGACTGGTCCCAGCGCGACGGCGGCGAGAACGGCTCGGGCCTCGCGTCTCCCAATTAAGAAGCCGGGGGCGGACGCCCGGGGGCGCCCGCCGACTCAGCCGCTCGCAATCAGGATCTCGTGATCCCGCGATAGAGCGCCACCGCGACCAGCGCGCGAAGCGACTGCATGTCGACGGTGAGCCGCTCGCGTTCGTCGGTGCAGCCGGCGACCTGAGCGGAAACCTTGCCCGCCGCTTCCATTTCGGCGGCGCTTCCGGGCTGGCTGAGCGCCAGATCGCGCGCCGCGCCCGGATTGCGGGAGGCGACGCAAAGCGCGAAATCCTCCGAAGCGTTCAGCGGCGTGAGCGAGTGCAGCGCCTTCGACACCCGGCTGAAATCCGCGCCGCCGATCCGGGCCCTCAGATAATGCTCGGCCAGGCTTCCGATCATTCCGGACGTCCGGAGCGTCAGCTCGGCCTCCGGCCCTTTGACGCAGGAATCCCTGCCGCTCATCACCTCGGCGGCCGAGGCCGCCTGGGCCTTGCTGAGATAGGGGTGGGCGAGAGTCTGCTGCGCCCAGCGCGGCCGCGCCTTGGCGAGGCAGGCCGAGATCCTGCGAAGCGCCTCCCGCTCCTCCGCGGAATCGACGAACGGCGCCACCGGGACGGCGGCCGTGGGCGCCTGCGCCGCGACGGGCGTTGCGAATGCGGCGATGAGCGCGGCGAGATAAAGCTTGGCCATGGGCAGTCTCCTGCTTCGAGTGCGACTCCATCATGCGCGTTTCGCCGCCGAAGAGGAAGTGGCGTTGAGCGATCGCCCGCCCCGGGGATTTTCCCGTCTCGCCCGGACCTTTTTTCGCCCGCGCGGAACTCGGCGGGGTGGCAGGGCCGTTCTCCCCTCCTATCTCACCAGCGCGCAACGACAGGAGAGCGGGCAGATGGCCGACGACGAAAAGCAGCCGACGAGGCTGCAGGTGGCGACGATGCGGCCCGAGGACAGCGGCCGCGGGCTCGCCCGCCTGCCGCGGCGGCTGATGAGCCAGCTCGCCCTCGCCGAGGGGGACGTGATCGAGGTCACCGGCAAGCGCGCCACGCCGGCCCGAGCCGTCGGCCCCTATACGGAGGACGAGGGCCTGGACATCATCCGCCTCGACGGCCTCCAGCGCGCCAATGCCGAGATCGGCTCGGGCGATTTCGTCACCCTTCGCAAGGTCGAATCGAAGCCGGCGCAGCGGGTCGTCTTCGCCCCTGCGCAGAAGAATCTGCGGCTCCACGGCTCAGCGCAGGCGCTGAAGCGGAGCTTCGGGATGAAGCCGCTCACCGCCGGCGACGTCGTCGCCACCACCGGCCAGCAGCAGATTCAGCGCGGCGACATCCCGCCGGAGCTTCGGCAGATGCTGAACGCCCCCGCTTACGCGCTCCAGGAGATCAGGCTGACGGTCGTCTCCACCGTTCCCAAGGGCATCGTCCATATCGACGCCAATACGGAGGTCGAGCTCCGCCCCGAATATGCCGAGGCGACCGAGACCCGGCGCGCCGACGTCACCTATGACGATCTCGGCGGGATCGGAACCACCATCGACCAGCTCCGCGAGATGGTCGAGCTTCCCCTTCGCTACCCCGAGATATTCGAGCGGCTGGGCGTCGATCCGCCCAAGGGCGTCCTCCTCTACGGCCCGCCGGGCACCGGCAAGACCCGGCTCGCCCGGGCGGTGGCGAACGAGAGCGACGCGAGCTTCTTCCACATCGCCGGGCCCGAGATCATGGGCTCGGCCTATGGCGAGAGCGAACGGCGCCTCCGCGAGGTGTTCGAGGAAGCGGCCAAGGCCTCCCCCGCGATCATCTTCATCGACGAGATCGAGTCCATCGCTCCCAAGCGCGGCCAGGTGCAGGGCGAGACCGAGAAGCGCCTCGTCGCCCAGCTCCTCACCCTTCTCGACGGGCTCGAGCCGCGCCAGAACCTGGTGGTCATCGCG
>DASVTA010000480.1:0-6018 GCA_036387815.1 Allosphingosinicella sp. | reverse complement strand
GACTCCGATCAAAGCGATGAGGGGCAGAAGCAGGGCCACGGGCGGGCCGAACAGGCTGAGCAGCAGATCGGCGATCCATGCCCCCGGCGCCCCCACCCAGTTCCTGACCGGACCGGCCGCGGCGGTGTTGATGGAAGGGTCGGCCGGCTGGTAGCTGACCAGCGCCAGCAGCATCAGCAGGGCCGCCGCGCCGAGGGCGCCGCCGATCAGCAGAGCCCAGCTGCGGCGCATCCCGCGCTTCATTCCCGTCCGCCATTGCGCCAGTTTAAGCTGACGGGCGCTTTGCGCTGCTGAAGCCGCCATCCCCGTGCCCCAAATGTTCTGAGAGGGTTAATGCGCCCTGCGGGAGTCCCCGGTCAAGCGCTTGGCGTTGCAGCTTTGCATCGGTAGGGCGGGAAAATCGTTGAAAGGGACGCCATGGATCGCGCGGACGTCATCATTCTGGGCGGTGGGCTCATCGGCCTGACGCTGGCCGTCGCGCTCGACCGGCACGGCCTCTCGGCGATCGTCGTCGATCCCGCCGATCCGGAGCGCAACGTAGCGCCCGCTTTCGACGGCCGGGCGACGGCGATCGCCAGCGCTTCCTGGCGGATGCTGGAAGCGATCGGAGTGGCCGATCGGCTCGAAGGCGAAGGCTGCCCGATCCGCTCGATCCGGGTGAGCGACGGCCTTCGGCCCGGCGGCATCGTCTTCGATTCGCCCGAAGCCGACGATCCCCTCGGGATCATGGTCGAGAATCGCCGGTTGAGGCAGGTTCTCCTGGAAGCCGCGCGCGACTCCGCCAGGGTCCGGCTGCTGATGCCGGCCTCCGCCGCCGAGATCGTCCGCGATTCGGCCGGCGTCCGGGTCGCGCTGGAGGACGGGCGCGCCGTCACCGCGCCCCTGCTCGTGGGGGCGGAGGGCCGCGGCTCCCCGACCCGGGAGGCCGCCAATATCCCGATGGCCCGCTGGAGC
Source organism: Allosphingosinicella sp. (assembly GCA_036387815.1). GTDB lineage: Bacteria > Pseudomonadota > Alphaproteobacteria > Sphingomonadales > Sphingomonadaceae > Allosphingosinicella. Next base: position 5,064 of record DASVTA010000480.1, on the reverse strand, counting down.
TACGACCATTCGGCGATCGTCCTCACCCTGGAGCATGAGCGGGATCACGAAAACGCGGCTTACGAGATCTTCTACCCTTCCGGGCCCTTCGCCGTCCTTCCGCTGCTTCCGGGCACCCGCTCGGCCATCGTCTGGTCCGTCCCGGCGGCCGATTCGGCGGCGGTCATCGATCTTCCCGACCGGGCCATGGCCCACGAGATCTCGAAGAGGATGGGCGGCTTCCTCGGCGAGATCCGCCTCGCCGGACAGCGCTGGAACTATCCCCTGGGCTTCCATCATGCGGCGACGATGACTGCCGAACGCCTGGCCCTGGCCGGCGACTCGGCTCACGGCATCCATCCCATCGCCGGCCAGGGCCTCAACCTCGGCCTCCGCGACGTCGCCGCCCTCGCCCAGGTGCTGGTCGAAGGCGCCCGCCTGGGGCTCGACCTCGGCGATTCGCAGCTGCTGTCGCGCTACGAACGCTGGCGCAGCCTCGACACGCTGACCGTCGCCGCGGCCACCGACGGCCTCACCCGCCTCTACGGGGTCCCGGGACGGACCGCTTCGGCGATCCGCCGCTTCGGGATGGGGATCGTCCAGCGCGTCGGGCCGCTGAAGAGTCAGCTGATGGCCGAGGCCAGGGGCGAGAGCGGCGAGCTGCCGCTGCTTCTGAGGGGACTGGCGATCTGAGCGAAATTCCTCCCCCAGCTCGCTGGGGGAGGGGGACCGCGCGAAGCGCGGTGAGGGGTGAACGGGAGCGGGGATTTCCCCTCCACCACGACGCTTCGCGCCGCGGTCCCCCTCCCCGAGGCAAGCTCGGGGAGGAATCAGAGCGGCCGCGCTTCGTCGATCGGCCTCACCGGAACGCTGGCCCAAACCGGATCGGTCTGAACGAATTCCTCCCCCAGCTTGCTGGGGGAGGGGGACCGCGCGAAGCGCGGTGGAGGGGTGAACTGGCTCGGACTCAGCGGCCGGTCACCCCTCCACCAGGCGTCGCCTGGTCCCCCTCCCCAGCTATCGCTGGGGAGGCAAAACCCGTGCTTCCTCGATCAGCATCACCGGAACGCCGTCGCGGACGGGATAGGCGACTCCGGCCGCCTCTGAGACCAGCTCCTGCCGCTGCGGATCCCATCTCAGCGGCGTCCGGGTGACCGGGCAGACGAGCAGCGCCAGAAGCTCCGCCTTCATTGCAGCGTTTCCGGCCCGTCCGCGCCGCCCGGCACCATCCGCTGGAACTGCATGAACTGCACCAGCAGGTCGCAGCGCTCCGCGATGTCCCGCGCTTCGAGCAGGGCCTGCTTCGAACCGGCGTCGAACGGCGCCACCTGGGCGACGGCGTTGACCAGCATCTCGTCGTCGAGCCGGGTGACGGCGTCCCAGTCGACGGAATAGCCGAGCGCGTCCGCATATCGCCGCGCCTCGCGCTCCAGCTCGGCGCGGTGGGCGAGGCCGAGCGGTTCGGGTTCCGCCGAATCGGCGAAGCCGCCGCGGTCGGCCTCCACCTGGCGGTAGGGGGTGTCGGCCTCCAGCTCCCGGAGGATCCGGAACCGGCCGAGGCCCTCCAGGACGATGTTGAACCGGCCGTCCTCCAGCTCCTCGATCCCGTCGATGCGGCCGAGGCAGCCGACGTCGAACAGAGGCGGAGGTTCGCCCGGACCGCGCGGCTGGATCATCCCGATGAGCCTGTCGGACGCCAGCGAATCGCGGATCATCGCCCGGTAGCGCGGCTCGAAGATATGCAGCGGCAGCTGCGCGCGCGGGAAAAGCAGCGCTCCGGAGAGCGGGAAAACCGGGATCCGAAGCGGCGAATCGCTCCCCATCAGGTGAAAAGAATCGCCGAGAGCCGCCGGCGCTGAGCGCCCGCCCAGGGATCTTCGAGCCCGACCACCTCCATCAGCTGGAGAAGCCGCTTTCTCGCCGCGCCCTCGTTCCAGTCGCGATCGCGGCGGATGCTCTCCAGCAGCTGGTCGGCGGCCAAGTCGCGCTCGCCCGCGGCCATCAAGGCTCCCGCAAGCTCGTAGCGGGCCTCATGGTCGTCCGGATCGGCGGCGATCCGGCGTTCGAACTCCCGGGTATCGGCTCCCGGAGCCGCGACCTGCGCAAGCTCGAGAGCGGCGCGCGCGCGCGCGATGGCCGGATCCTTGGCCGAGCTTTCCGGCGCGGCATCGAGCAAGGCGCGGGCCTCGTCGGCGCGTCCGGCGCCGATCAGCGCCCGGGCGAGGCCGCCGATCACTCCGGCATGTTCGGGCACCATTTCCAGGATCTGGCGGAAGATGTTCTCGGCGCGCTCGGCGTCCCCGGCGGCGAGCACCTCCTCGGCCATCGCGATCAGCGGCTCGATCTCCGCCTCGATCTGCTGCGCCTCGCCTTCGATCGGCAATTGCTCCAGTATCTGGTCGAGGAAGCGGGTCAGCTGCCCTTCGGTTCGGGCGGGCGTCAGGTCGGCGACGAGCTGGCCCTGGAAGATCGCGTAGACGGTGGGGATGGACTGCACCCGGAACTGGGCGGCGATGACCTTGTCCCGGTCCACGTCTATCTTGACGAGCCTCACGCCCCGCGCCGCGTAATCGGCCGCCACTTTCTCGAGGATCGGGCCGAGCTGCTTGCAGGGGCCGCACCATTCCGCCCAGAAATCGACGATGACGAGGGACGTCATCGACGGCTCGACGACGTCCCGCCGGAAGGTTTCGAGCGCCTCCTTGTCCGCCGCGCTCATGCCCAGTGTCGCCACGACTTCCGCCTTTCCCTGTCTTACGCTTCGCCCGCCTATGTGGGATGTCCGCGGTGTCTGCCAAGCCTGACCGGCCTCGCTCCGTCGGTTCCGGAAGGGTCAGCGCTCTTTTATGAAGAGGGAATGGGCGCCGGCCGGGGGCGCCTCCCGGAAGCGCTCCACCTGATCGGGCGTGCCGAGCATGCCGACGTCCTCGAGCGGGACCACGCTCAAGGTGACGAGCTCCCCGTCCTCGATGAGGCGGTTGTACATCGGCGCCACATAGCGTTCGCCTTTTTCCGTGCCGGCCCCGCCCGCGAAGAATTCCCGGTAGAGCTCCCGGTAGAGCGCCGCCGTCCGGAACCAGTAGAGCCCGAGCGTCGCGTGCGGCGAGATTCGCGTCTTCTCCCGAAGCTCGACCACCCGCCCATCCTTGTCTTCGCGCGCGAACGACCAGGAATCGCCCGGGCCCGGGAAGCAGGGGACCCAGCCGGCGGCGCCGGGGGCGATCGTGCCCGGGTCCATCGCCCCCGGGCGGACGAAGGTGTCGATGTTGAAGATGGCGAACGGCAGCGACGGCTCCGCGCGCTCGGCCAGGAAGAGGGCGGTCGTCGCCTGGCCGTCGGTGGGGGCGTCCAGCTCCACCAGGCCGGCCATCCGGATGCCGAGGGCTTCGCACCGCTCGGTGAGGAAAGGCCGCGGCTCCTCCTCCCCGCGCGCGGCGAAGCTGAATGCCCAGCCGGCGTCGCGAAAGGCGGCGAGCGCCATCATCGACCAGTCGAACAGCGGCCTGCCGCCGACGACGATCTCATATTTCGGCCGGGTGTAGCCCGCTTCCCGGAAGCGGCTGCCGAGGCCGGCCATGGTGATCGCGACGGTTCCGGTCATGGCGCGCCCCGGACGTTGCGGTCCCGGTCGCAGATGGCGAGGAGCTCCGGAATGCCGTGGCTCAGGAACTCGCGCGGGCGGACGGTGCGGTCGTCGACATAAAGGCCGTCGTGGCCCGGCCAGGGCTTGGACATCCAGATCTCGTCATAGGGGATGCCGTGCCGCTCGAGCCATGCGGACAGGGTCGGGAACACGTTCTTCAAAATTTCGCCGGCATTGCCGCCATAGGTGCGCATGCCCCTCGACGAGGCGAGGATGATCCGCCAGCCCTCGGCCTTGAGCTCCAGCAGCCGCGCCTTCATCGCCTCGTCGACGGGAAGGTCGGCATAGGATTCGTTCGCCTCCTTGATCGGGCAAAGCGTGCCGTCGATGTCGACGACGAGGACCTTGTTGGTCGCAATCAACTGCTTTTCTCCAGTTCCTCGATGATCCGGCACGCCGTCAGGCAGAACGCCGGCAGTTTGCGCGGCACGTCCGAATGGAGCGGCAGCAGGGACATGAACAGCGACAGCTCGCAGGCGCGGACGGCCCGATAATCGAAGCCTTCCGCCTCCAGCCGCGCGACGAACGCCTGCCGCGCCCATTCGGGGACCCCGCCGTCCTCCAGCTCGAGGTCCAGCTTCAGATCCTCGGTGAGCTGGCAGGCGAAGAGGCCGTTGTTGATGAAATCGTAATGGCCGAGGATGGAGTGGCTGAACTTCGCCAGATCGTAGACCGGGTGAAGATAGCCGTCCTCGGCGGTCACCGCGCCGCGCGGGTCGATCAGGCGGAAGAGCCCGAGCTCCCGGTTGAAGAGGATGTTCGACAGGCAGGGATCGCCATGGCTGAAGGCGAGTTCCGCGGCCGGATCGCGCTCGATGGCGGTGGCCACCAGTCGGCGGCTTCGCTCCCGCATCTCCTCCAGGCCCCCGCAGCGGCCGGTCTCGCGAAGGAGGCCGTCGACTCGGCGGCCGAGCGCGCCGCTCATGAGGGTGTCGAGCCTCGCCTCCATCTTGCCCAGTATCTCCTGAAGCCCCCTCTCCCGAACCGCAGCGGCGCCCACCTGACGGCGCGGCCGGGCGGAGATGAACTCGAAGAACCGGTCGAGCAGGGTTGCGAAGCTTCTCGGCTCGAAACTGTGATGGATCATCTGCAGCGCCGCGTCCGGCACGGCCAGATTCTCCATCGAATAAGCGGCGCCGCCTTCGGTCTCGCGATAATCGAAGGTCGGCACCAGGAACCGCTTCAAGGTCTCGGGCGCCGAGTGGAAAAAGCCGTATTCGGCCCGCATCTTCTCCCGGTCGGCCGAGGATTTCGTGAAGATCGGCCCGCCGATGCTGGTCTCGTTGAACTGGCGCGCTTCCGTCGCCCCGCTCATGAAGCCGAGAAAGGAGCGCACGTCGCGAAGGTCGACGAAGCCGCAGGCGTTGGGGATGAGCGTGGCCCGCTGCCCGAAATTGGACATGAACCAGCGCCGGTCGCGCGCCTCGGCGCTGCGCAGCAGG
>DASVTA010000479.1:0-5113 GCA_036387815.1 Allosphingosinicella sp. | reverse complement strand
CCACCGTGCTTTCGCCGAAGTGGAGCAGGTTGCGCAGCATCTGCCGCTCGATGGGCGACAGGTCCCCGACGATCGCCTCACCCTCGTGGCTCTGGATCGCCTCCTCGATCTCCTCGCGCAGGGTCGCCTCGCTGTCGTCGCCGAACAGCATGGTCCTGATCCCGCGCCAGATGCTCCGCTCGCCCGAGCCGTTCGCCTCCTCGGCCATCAGCGGTGCATCTCATAGGGGTCGGCGATTCCGAGGCCGGCGAGCGCGCGCCGCTCGGCCGCCTCCATCGCCTCCGCCTCGCCCTCGTCCGTCTCATGGTCGAGGCCCAGCAGGTGGAGCGTCCCGTGCACCACCAGGTGGGCGGCATGGGTGCAGGCCGCGATTCCTTTCGCCGCCGCCTCCTCGCCGCATATTCCGTGCGCCAGGACGATGTCGCCGAGCAGCGCCTCGCCCTCCGCGCTTGCGGCCAGCGCCGCCACCTGCTCCGGCGCCACCATCGGAAAGGAGAGGACGTTGGTCGCCTTGTCCTTGCCGCGCCAGGCGGCGTTCAGCGATCGCACCTCATCGTCGGAAGTGAACTTCACCGAGACCTCGGCGGCGGGTCCGCCGTCCAGAAGGCCCGGCACCCCGCTCTGCGCCACCGCGGCGCGAACCGCCGCAAGGGCAAGCTGCGCCCAGTCGGTGCTACTGTCCCACTCTTCCGAGACGTCGGCTTCGACGAGGATCATTTCGAGTCGCCCCAGCGAAGGCTGGGGGCCCGGCGGGTGATGAATGCGGGCGCCTTTCGCCCCCTGGGGTCCCAGCCTTCGCTGGGACGACGGTCTGAAACGCCGCTCACCCCGCCTTCCCCTCGTAAGCCTCGACGATCCGGCCCACCAGCGGGTGGCGGACGACGTCGCCGACCCCGAAGCGGACCGTGGCGATGCCCTTTATCCCTTCGAGCTTGGCGACCGCGTCGGCGAGGCCGGACTTGCCCGGGTCCGGAAGATCGACCTGAAGCGGATCGCCGCAGATCACCATCCGGCTCCGCATCCCGAAGCGGGTGAGGAACATCTTCATCTGGGCGGGCGTGGTGTTCTGCGCTTCGTCGAGGATGATGACGGCATCGTTCAGGGTGCGGCCGCGCATGAAGGCGATCGGCGCGATCTCGATCTCGCCGCTCGCGATCCGGCGCTCGACCTGCTCGGCCGGAAGCATGTCGTAGAGCGCGTCGTAGAGCGGGCGGAGATAGGGATCGACCTTTTCCTTCATGTCGCCGGGAAGGAAGCCGAGCCGCTCGCCGGCCTCCACCGCCGGGCGGGACAGGATCAGCCGGTCGACGGAGCCGCCGATCAGCTGCTGCACCGCCTGGGCGACCGCAAGATAGGTCTTGCCGGTGCCCGCCGGGCCGAGCGCGAAGATCATGTCGTCGCGACCCAGCGCCTCCATGTAGACGGCCTGCATCTTGGAGCGCGGGACGATCGTCTTCTTCCGGGTCCGGATCATCACCTTGGGCGGCTCGGCCACGTCCGTGGTGATGATCCCGTCGAGGGTCGGCTGGCCCGACATGGCGATGATCGCGTCGACCATCCCCGCGTCTATGTCCTGGCCCTCGTCGAGCCGGTTGTAGAGGCCGAGAAGGACATCCCGCGCCCGCGCCGCGTTCTCCGGCTCCCCCTCGATCTGCACCTTGGCGCCGCGGGCGGCGATATAGACTCCGAGCCGGTCCTCGATCGCGACCAGGTTCCGGTCGAACTCGCCGAACAGCGGCCCGAGCAGATGCGGCTGCTCGAACTCGAGCTCGAGCCGCGCGCGGGGCGCGGCGGCGGCGGCGGTGTCCGGCGCTTTCTTGGGAGGCATTACAGCGTCGCCCCAGCGAAGGCCGGGGCCTCGTGGAGACCCTCACCCGTCACCCCGGCGGAAGCCGGGGCTTGGTGGAGACCCGTGGAGACTTCGCGTCCCGAGATCCCGGCTTTCGCCGGGATGACGGCTCCGGCCAGGCTGTTCGGGCCCGCGGAAACGATCTTGACCTCGATCATGTCCCCGATCCCCGCCCCGGTCTCGACATGCACCGACTGCAGCCACGGCGTCTTTCCGATCCACTGGCCCGGCTTCTTTCCCGGCCGTTCGAGTAGCACCTCGGTTCGGCGGCCGACGCTGCCCCGGTTGAACTCCAGCTGCTGCTCGTTGAGCAACGCCTGGAGCCGCTGCAGCCTCTCGTCCATGATCTCGCGGGGCAGTTGATCCTCCATGGCCGCCGCCGGGGTGCCCGGGCGCGGCGAATATTTGAACGAGTAAGCCTGAGCGTAGTTCACCGAGCGGATGATTTCGAGGGTCGCTTCGAACTCCGCCTCCGTCTCGCCCGGAAAGCCGACGATGAAATCGCCCGAGATCGCGATGTCGGGCCGGGCCGAGCGGACCTTCTCGATCACCGCCAGATAGCTCGCCGCGCCGTGGCTTCGGTTCATCGCCTTCAGCACCCGGTCGCTCCCCGACTGCACCGGAAGATGAAGGAAGGGCATCAAGGTCTCGACTTCCGCATGGGCCCGGATGAGGCTTTCCGTCATGTCGTTGGGGTGGCTGGTCGTGTAGCGGATCCGCTTGAGGCCCGGCATCCGGTCGAGCGCCCGGACGAGGCCGTCCAGGCCCTGGGTGCGCCCCGCTTCGTCCTCGCCCGTCCACGCATTGACGTTCTGGCCGAGCAGGGTGATTTCCTTCGCGCCCGCCGCTACCAGCGCCCGCGCCTCGTCCATCACCTCGGCCCATGGCCGGGAAATCTCGGCCCCCCGCGTATAGGGGACGACGCAATAAGTGCAGAATTTGTCGCAGCCTTCCTGGACGGTCAGGAAGGCGGAAGCCCCGGGCCTTCGCCGCGCCGGCAAGGCGCCGAACTTCGAAAGGAGCGGCATGTCGGTATCGATCCCGCGCCTGCCGCCCCGCGCCTCGGCCACCATTTCCGGCAGCCGGTGATAGGCCTGAGGGCCGACAACGATGTCGACGCTGGGCGCCCGGCGCGGAATCTCGGCCCCTTCGGCCTGCGCGACGCAGCCGGCGACGGCGATCATCGGCCGCGAGCCGTCCTCGCGCTTCAGCCGGCCGATCTCGGAATAGACCTTCTCCGCCGCTTTCTCGCGAATGTGGCAGGTGTTTAGGACGACGAGGTCCGCCTCGCCGGGCGCTGCGGCCGCGGCCATTCCTCCGGCCTCGAGCAGGCCGGCCATGCGCTCGCCGTCATAGACGTTCATCTGGCAGCCGAACGACTTGATCTGGAAGGTTTTCGGGGCGGCTCGGGTCATTGGCGCGGCCTATAGGCGATCCGCCGCTGCGCCGGAAGGGCTCAGCGCCTCGACGATTTCGGCGCGGGCGGCGCGGGCCACCGCCTTTCGGTCCGCACCGGCCGGATCGACCGGGGCGAGGAACTGCAAGGTCACCAAGGCGGTTCCCGGCCGGGCCAGCACTTTCCTGACGTTGGCAAGGCCGGGCTCCTCCCCGACCCAGGCGAGATCGTCCGCCGCCGTCCCGTAATCGAGCGCCACCGGCTGGACCCGAACCCGCGGCAGAGGCGGGTAGAGCGCGGCGAGCAGGCTGGGCCGGAACGGCAGGACCTCGACCCCGCCGTCGGTCGTGCCTTCGGGAAACAAGGCGACCGGCTGACCGGTGGCGAGGGCGGCTCGAAGCGCGCCGGCCTGCGCGAGCACTCCGGACCGCTCCGAACGGGCGATGAAGACGGTATTGTTGAGCCCCGCCAGCCACCCCAGGACCGGCACCCCGGCGACTTCGGCCTTGGAGACGAAGGCGGTTCCGCTCGCGCCCGCTAGAACGAGGATGTCGAGCCAGCTCAGGTGATTCGCGAGGAAGAGCACGTCCCGCTCCAGCGGAGTCCCGACGACCCGAACCCGCATCCCGGCCGCTCGCGCGACCAATCCGAGGAAGCGCCTGGGCCAGGGCGACGGTCGGCGCGCCAGTCTCCACAGATAATGGAGCGGCAGGCAGGCAAGCAGGGCGGCGACGATCGCCAGGGCTCGAAGGATGAGGCGGATCAAAGGCTTCTCTGTTCCCCGGCGAAGGAACGATCTCCTCTACGGGGCCCGTTCTTCAGCGGCAACCATGTGTCCCGATTGGGAACGGCCGGTGCATGTAGGAATGGACAATGCCGGACAGGTGGGCAATTCCCGCTTCCGCGACTCGCTGGCCTGTGGGGGGAAGGCGCGTCGGCTTTCCGTGCGTCACGAACCAGGAAAAGGAGCCGAACATGGCAATCACCAGCTATATCGTCGAAGAGCATCAGGGCAAAGGCAAGGGCCACACCCAGCACGGCAACGGCAAGGGCCTGGGCCACCTCAAGCACGCACAGGATGCGATGGCCGACGGCGACTACACGATCCGCGTCGCCGGCATCGACCACGACAATCCGACCGCCGTTTCCCAGACCTCGGCGCAGACGGTGCTGGCCGACGGCTCCAAGCTCAACACGGAAGTCCGCCAGGGCTCGATCACAATCGATTCGGTGCCCGGAGGCGGCGAGTCCCTTCATCTGGTCACCGACAACAACAACGGCCGGCTTCGAATGAACGTCGAGTTCGACGCCGATCAGCGCACCACCTTGGGCGACCTCGATGAGCTGAGCTTCGATTATTATATCGCCAGCTCCGACCGCTCGGACGTCATCCCGGTCATCCGCCTCATCGTCGATGCCGACGGTGATCTCGCCACGACCGGCGACCGCGGCGAGCTCGTCTTCGAATATAGCTACCAGGGGTTCGGAGCGACCACTCAGGACGCCTGGCAGTCCGCCGATCTGGTCGGCGGCGACTGGATGGCCTGGCAGCGCTCCTTCGGAGCCAATCGCGACCAGTTCGCCAACATGACCGTCTTCAGCGACTGGGCGGATGCGGACGGCTTCACTCCGGCCGGCGGCCTCCACTTCGACGAGAACAGCCTCATCCTCGGCTATTCGATCGCTCTTGGGTCCGGCAACGGCACCAGCGACATCTATATGGACAATTTCCAGTTCGGCGGAGTCACGATGGACTTCTACGCCTGAGAATGAACCTCATTCCTCCTCGAGCTTGCCTCGGGGAGGGGGACCGCGCGAAGCGCGGTGGAGGGGTAATCCGGTCTCGGCATTGCCCCTCCACCACGGCA
>DASVTA010000478.1:0-4742 GCA_036387815.1 Allosphingosinicella sp. | reverse complement strand
CGAGCGAAAGCGGCGGGCCCGCGACCACCGAAATGCCGAGGATTTCAGGCAGCTGCAGGCCCGAAAGCTCGACGAGCTCCGTCGCCGGACCGGCTCCCTGGGCGAGCAGCACATCCGCGACCTGCACCACGCCCGGAGCTCGAGCGGCCTCGGCCAGGATCGCGCGGCTGTGAACGGCGCGCCCGAGCGGCCAGCCGCGAAGCGCCGGGTCGATGTCCGGCCCGTAGAGCATCGGCAGCTGCGGCATCGGGACCTCGGGCGCCGGCAGCGGGCTCAGATAGCGGCCGATCCCCTTCTTCACGCCCTCCGCGACTTCGGCGAGGCTCAGCCCGCCGGCAGCCTCGATCCCGATCGATATCCATATCCCTGCATATTCGGGACCTCGAAGCACGAGCTCCGTGGTGACGAGCCGGCGCGGGTCGAGATAGTTGCACAAGGCGGTGAGGAAAGGCCGGTCGGCGCGCGGCGAATCCCCATAAGCGGGGTCCCGGCGCGGGATCGCCATGAGCGTGACCGCGCCCGGGGCCGATCCGGCCGAGAGCGGAGCGACGTCTGGATGCGCCGCCGGAAGCACCTCGACCCGCCCGATCGCGACCCCGGGCGTGCGCCATGCGATCGCCCGGAAATCCTCGGCCGTCACCGCCCGGTCGCGGTGGGTCACGAAGCGCGGAACCTGCTTCTCGGCGGATTCGACCGTTTCCGCGTCCGCGCCGCGGCTCGTCGGCACCGGGTTGGTCGCCGTCACTCCGCTGGGAAGCATCGGGCCGCCCTTGATCGCACCGGCGCCGACATTGCCCTCCATGCCCTCGGTGCAGGCGTAGCTGGCGTAAAGCGCTTCCTTCAGCCGCGGCCGGCGGCCGCTCAGTCCGTCGCCGAACCGGATCAGGCCGGCTTCCGCGTCGCAGCTGAAGACCTCGACCGGACCCCCCATGTCGGTGGCGCCGGGCACCGGCAGCTCCGGCGCGGCGGCTCGAAGATCGTCGATCTCGCTCCATTCGCGGCGGGCGCCCTCGGCGATGCTCGTCACCATCACCGAGTGGGCGAGGACGGGAGACTGGCGCAGCTGGCGAGTCTGGCCAGGGCTTCCATCGCCGTCCGCAAGCCGCTCGGCGCCGATCAGCTGCTGCTGGCGGATCTGCGCCGCATTGATCCCGGCCCAGCGCAGCTTGACGTCGGTCGTGCTTCCGGACTTCACCCGCAGCCAGGTGACGAGACGGCCGGCGACGTCGGGCGCCTCGACCATCGGCGGCAGATCGCCCACGCCCGCTTCGAGCGGATCGAGGTCGCGCCAGGTGTCGAGGCCCGCGGCCCCCGGCAGGGCGAGCTCGACGATCCCCGGCTGAGTCAGCGGGTCGAAATCGGCCCTGGCAGTAAGCCTGGCGTAGGTCGGCGCCGGCCGTCCGTTGGAGTCCAGGGCAAGCGATCCCGGGCTCGGCATCTCGTAGCGGAGGAGCCCGTCGGCGGCCGAAGGGGCGGTGCCGGGCCGCGCAACGACCTGCTCGGCCGCATCGCCCGGCACCAGTCCGAGGGACAACGTCCGTCCGCCGAGCGCTTCGCGCAGGGGCTTCCAGCCGGTTTCGGAATCGCGGTCCTCCTCGCGGCCCAGCAGCGCGATCCACAGGCAGTGATCCACCGTGCCGGCGAGATCGACATTCTCGCCGTTCACCACCTCGACGGTCTCATAGAGGGCAAGCGTCGGCGGCGCCGGCTTGGCGTAGGAGGCGTAGAGCAGCGCGTAATATTCTTTCTGCGCCTGGGTCGGCTCGAGGATCGGGCGGCGAACGTAGCAGCGGGTCTCGAGCGGCAGCACGTCAAGCGACGTCGCCGTCCGGAACGGGACCTTGCCGGCGAACAATTCGGTCCCGCGCGGGACGACCAATGTGCCGGCGGGCGCCCGCTCGTTGCGGAACGCGACGAGGCCGCGCGCGTCCTGCGCCGGGGAAAGCGGCACTCCGAGCAACTGGAGGAACTTCGCGCGATTGCGCTCGGGGATCTGTTTGGAACGATAGAGCAGGCTCTCGGTGATGTGAGCGAACAGCTGGATGAGCGTCACGCCCGGATCGGACTGCGTGAAATTGGTCCATTCGGGCGTGTGGGCCGGAATCCGCGCGATCAGCTCGTCGACCAGCGCCTGGTAGCGGCGGTCGTCGGTCGGAGGCGGGGTCAGCGGCATGGCTCAGGCCGTTCCTTGCAGCGGCACGTCGATAGCGACCCGCTCCACTCCGCCGGTGGCGACGAGCCGGTAGGCGATGGTGGCGACGGCGGTCTCGCCCGCCTTCGGATCGGCGGCGACGTCGACCTGCTCGACCGCGATCCTCGGCTCCCACTTCTTGAGGGCCGCTCCGATCGCATGGGCGATCCGGGCATGGGTGGCCGCGTTGTTCGGCTCGAACAGGAAGGCGGAGAGACCCGTTCCGAAACGCTGCAGCTGGGCGCGCTCCCCGGGCTCGGTCTTGAGGATGATTGCGATCGATTCCTGGATGTTGCGCTCGCCTTGGGACCACAGCATCCGGCCGTTGGCCCCAACCCGCGGCGGGAAGGCGATGCCTTTTCCGAACGGGCTGGTCATGCGCCGCTCCCCTTCCCCTTGAGCTTCGGCGCCGGGAAGCAGAACGCCAGGAACGGCAGCCAGCGGAAGATGAAGTCCAGCAGGGCGACGATGATCATCAGCAGGATCAGTGCGCAGAGCGTGACGATCGGGATCGACAGCGAGCAGATCATGCCGATGTCGATGCCGTTGCCGTTCTTGCAGCCGCCGCCGTCGCCGGTGTCGATGTCCTTGTGCAGCGGCCAGGGCAGGACCTGGCGCACAAGGTCGATGAAGCCGAGCCCCTTGGCGCGCTGGACCTGGCCGCAGAGCATGTCGGAAAGAACGAAGGCGGTGCCGCGCGCGTGCTTGCGCAGGCCCGCCGGGCTGGTGTCCATCGGCAGGGAGATGCGGATCGGCCGCGCCGGAGCGTCCGAATCGAAGAAGCTGGCAAGCTCGAACCGGACGCTGGGCTGAGACAAAGTGGGTGGGTGCGCCGGACCGCAATCGGCGTTGAGATGGACGAAGCGCAGGCAGAACCGGCCGGTGTCGCCGGCGCTGTCGGCCATCGCCTGGGCGAGCTGCTGCGCGAACGGCATGGGCCGGGCGTCGCTTTCATCGCCGGTGTCCAGCGCCCGCGCGACGACGACGGTGAGGTTCTCCACGAGATTGACGTCGAACGGCCCTGAGGCGGGAGGCGCGGCCAGCGGCACGGTGAGTGCGTCGATCTCCGCGTCCGGCGGCGCCCCGGCATTGGTCGGCGGCAGCGTGTGAAACACGCCCTTGGCGGAAATAGACTCGCCCGAACCGTCGCTTGCGACGCCCGCGACCAGATAATGGAAGCCGGGCCATTTGGCGCGCTCACCGGGGTTGTCTCGATACTGGGTCTCGGCGTTCTCGAGCAACGCGACGGCGGCCGGCTTGTCGACCGAGTCCACCTCGCGGAGCGCGGCGGCCATGCTGCGCAGGTGCGCGGGCCGCCCACTCGGGTCGGCTTCGTCCGCCTTGAAGCCGTTGGCGAGCTGGTCGCGGTCGGCAAGCGTCATCTCTGCGGCAAGCCACTTGTAGAGGTCGAGCTTGGCGCCGCTCAGCCCCGCCTGCGACGAATCGCGCACCGCCGCGGCGACGGTGGGAAGGTGGCGGTTGAGGAAGGCCATCAGGTCGAGCAGCAGCAGCCAGCTTTGGGACTGATAGCCTAGATTGGCCGAACGGATCCGAGTCTGGCGCTTGGGGCCGGAGGAATCGGTGGTGTCGGCCGCGATGTCCGACGCCGCCTTCATCGCCGCCTGGATCAGCGCTTTCCAGGGCTCGGCGAAGTCCGCCTTGAACTCCGTGGTCCGAGCCAGCTTGGAATTGCGCACGGCTGCGGGCGGCGCCCCGGCGAGCGCCTCGGCCTGGCCCTCGACGAGACGCCTGGCGGTGCGGGTGATGGGCGCGCTCAGATATTGCTCGCGGCGGCCGACCGGAACCAGCCCGCCCCACATGGTGCGATTGAGGCCGTGGCCGTCCTGGTGGGCGAGCGGGAAGGCGGGGAGGCGTTCCTCGCCCGGCGCGAGCACCGCCTCGTCGCCCTGCGCGACTCGCTGCCAGCGGCCGCCCTTCGAATCACGGACATAGGCATATTCGACGAGGGGGCTTCCGGCGGCGGCGTTGGCGGCGGCCGGCATCAGCCGGCGAAGCACGAAGCCGACCTGCTCGCTGGCTCCGGCCAGCCGCCGGTCGGGCAGGCCCGGGATCGCGCAGGCGAGGGTGGCGCAGGCGATATAATAGCGCTGGTGCGCGGGCTGGTAGAGCTTGAGGCGGGGCGGATCGGCCGGCGCCGCGGCAACCGGCCTGGGAGCGCGGCCGAGACGGGTGCGAAGCCGGGCGAGCTTCATCGGCGCGGGCAGCGGCACCCGTTCGACCAGATCCTCGGCCGCTAGCCGGCCCGGCGGCGTCCGCCACGTCTCCGGCCGGGCGACATGGTCGGCGAGCGCGGCGGGATCGGTCTCGAGCAGGCCGAGCAGCTGCTCCATGAATTCGTCGGTCGCGAAGCGCAGGATGGTCGGCGCCCGGCCAGGCGAAGCGGCGCCGCGCCACATCGGCCGCGGGGCGGCCCAGGTCAGCGGATGGTCCATCGCGCTCACCAGATGTTTCCCGCGCCCGGCGTGTAGCTCGCCGAGACGATGGCGTTGCAGATCACCGTGTCGGCCTGCACGACGCCCGAGAATTTCGA
>DASVTA010000477.1:0-3091 GCA_036387815.1 Allosphingosinicella sp. | reverse complement strand
AGGGTCCTTGCGAGCCGCTCGCCGGCGCCGGGCGGAAGGGCGGCCACCGCCTCGTGCATTGCGGCGGCGCCTCGGCACAGATGCTCCGGGCCGGATTTGAGGCGGAGCGCCCGGTCGAACAGCATGGCGCGGACGGGCACCCCCGGCTCGATCTTCTCGACCGCGGCCAGCCAGGCCTCGAAATCCTCCTTGCCGGCGAGGGCCGGCGCGCGCGCCGTGCCGGCGCCGGCCTTCGCCGCTTCGACCAGCGCGACCCCGTAATCGTCGAGCCCGGGCGGGGCCGCGCCGGCCGCCGCCTCGCTGCTGAAGAAGCCGCGGTCGCCGACGGTCGCGCAGAGGCGCACGTCCTGCTTGCCCAGAGCCCGCAGAAGCGACGCCTGCCGGGCCTCGATCGCCAGCAGGGTCGCTCCCGGAGCGGCGAGGACGGCGCCGCTCCGGCTGCGCAGGAAGCGGTCGATGCCGGCATAAGCGAGGCGCCGCGCCTCCTCCGCGGGCTTGCCGGCCAGAGTGGCGGCGATCACCTGATGGTCTAGCGGGAAATCGCGGCGCATCGCTTCGAGGGTGCGAACCGGCGCGGCGGCGGGCGCCTGGGCGGCGGCCGGGGCGAAGGCGGCCGAGAGGATCAGTAAGGCGGCGAGCAGGCGCATCGGCAGGGCTTTCAATGGAAGGCTGCCCCACCGACTAGCGCAATGCGGCACGGAGGCAAGCCGCAGCGGGCCCCGCTTCAACCCTCGACGACGATCTCGGTGAGGAGGGAGTTGGCGATGAAGCAGCGCTCGTGCGCCTCCCGATGGAGCCGGCCCAGAGCCTCCGCCTCGGGCGGGTCGCCGGCGAACGCGATTTGCGGGCGAAGAACGATCCGGATCATCGCCATCCGTCCCTTCTCGTCCTTCCCCATCGTCCCGCGGGCGTCATCCCGGTAAGCGGCGACGTTCAGCCCCGAATCCCGGGCGAGGTGGAGGAACCAGAGCATGTGGCAGGAGGAGACGGAGGCGACCAGGGCCTCCTCCGGGTCCACTCCGGCGGGATCGGACATCGGCGCGGGGACCACATGCGGGGAGGACGAAGCCGGGACGACGGCGCCGCCGTCGAAGCTCCAGCTATGGGCGCGGCTGTAGCGCCCCTCCCGGAAGCCGCCCTCCGAGCGCCAGTCCACGATCGCCAGATATTGTGCCATCCGCTCGCCTCCCTCGCTTCACCGCCTATCACTTCTCGCCTTCCCGGTTTAGCCTTCTATCCATGTCCCTCCTTGCCGCCCTGCTGATCGCGACAGCGCCCGCCGCCGCCGTCGTCCGGAGCGAAAAGCTGGAGGCCGGCCGGTTCCGGATCACCCTCACGGCGCCCGGCCTCACCCTCGATCAGGGCCAGGCGAGAGCAAGCGAGGAGGCGATTCGGCTGTGCGGGGGCGGCGCCGTGCTCGGCCGCTACCGCTGGCGAAGCGAGGAGAACACCGGCTCCGGAACGACGATCGCGCTGACTCTCGAACAGGAAGCGGAATGCGGCGCCGAGCCGCTCCGCCCGGCGCCGCGTCCGACGGGCTGGAAACCCACCGCCGCCCACATGAGCCAGGTGCTGGATCTGACCGCCCGCTACTTCGCGGCGCGGGATTCCGGCCGGTACCGGGACGCCTCGAACCTCTTGACGCCCTCGATGCAGGAAATGGAGCCGCTCGCCGATTACGAGGCGCGCCAGATCGACTTCAAGGCCCGGGCGGCGGGCGGGCTGAAGCGCAGTCCGGTGGCCGTTACCTGGTACGACAATCCGCCCAACGCTCCCGCCGGAGGGATCTTCGCCGCGGTCGATTTCGTGGGCGAATCCAGCAAGCTTCAGCTCCTGTGCGGCTATCTGATGTGGCTTCGCCAGCCGGACGGCTCGTGGCGCCTCACCCGGGAGGAGGAGGGATCGCTCGATCGGGGCGCCGCGCCGACCAGCCCGGAGCAGCTCGCCAAGGCCAGGGCGGCCATGCATTGCCGAGAGCCGGGTTAGGGGTCCGTACTCGATTGGCGGATTGCGGTTCGACCGGATTTGCCGGCTTTCCAGAGTCATCCCGGACCCTAGGGCGCCGTCCGCTCCAGAAAGGCCGCTTCCCGCTCCACCCAGCCGGAGAAGCTGGGCCGGGCCAGCATCCGGCCGGCGAACGCGGTCACTTTCGGATAGCGGCCCGGATCGAGAGTCATTCCGAGATGGCGGAAATTGGCGAAGGCGGTCGCGACGGCGATGTCGGCGAGGGTGATCCCCTCCCCCACCAGCCAGCCGCCGTCGGGGATAGTCCGCTCCAGATAGTCGAGAATGGGCGGAAGCTCATCCTTCTCGGCTTTGTCGGCGGCCTCGAGGTCGCCTTCCCGGCCGAGGAAGCGGGGAGCGACGATCCGGTTGAAGAACATCTTCGCCCCGCAGGCGCACAGGATCGTGTCCGCGAACTCGTCGAACCATATGGTCCGCGCCCGGGCCTCGGGTTCGGCGGGAATCAAGGGCGGCTCCGGATATTTTGCCTCGAGATAATGGATGATGGCCGAGGAATCGGAGATCGCGAAGTCGCCGTCGCTGAAGCCCGGAATCTTCCGGAACGGGCTGGAGGCGAGGAAGCCGGGATCGTCGGAGCCGAGGCCGATCGGCTTGTGATCGAGCTCCAGGCCCTTCTCCGCCCCGAAGGCCAGGACCTTGCGGACGAACGGCGATAAAGAGGCTCCGTAGACGATCATGCCCGATCTCCCTTTTTTAAGTTTCAAGGCGCAACTTAAACGGGCCGGGTCACTCCCGCAAGCCGCCGAAGCGAAGGCCGATCCACAACGTGCGCGGAGTCGCGCGCTCGCGCACGCCGTCGCCGCTTATCCCGGCGAGGATATGGGCGTTGGCGGTATTCTCCGCCCGCGCCTCGATCGCGATCCCGCGGCCGACCGGGACCAGCGCCGTGGCGTCGAGGGTGAAGGCGGCGGGGAGAAGCTGCCGATTGAGATCGTCCTCGAACTGGCCGCCGGAATAGCGCGCGGTCACGGAGGCGCGCGCGCCCTTGCCGCTCCAGCTCAGAGTCGAGGAGAGGCTGTGCCGGGCGGTCTGCGCCGGCCTCAGCCCGTCGAGGGGGAGCGCGGCC
>DASVTA010000476.1:0-2190 GCA_036387815.1 Allosphingosinicella sp. | reverse complement strand
GACGTCTGGACCTCCAACCCCGCCGTGGCCGACGTCAACGTCACCAGCCCGCGCCAGCTCGGCCTGTTCGGCAAGGACGCCGGCGAAGCGACGGTGATCGCCACCGCCGCGGACGGTTCGATCGTCTACGGCGCCCGGGTGCGGGTCAGCCAGAACATCAGCTCGGTCGATCAGATGCTCCGGGCCGCGATGCCCGACGCCAACATCACGATCACCCATGTCGGCCAGATCGCGGTGATGAACGGAACCGTCGCTTCCCCGGCCGACAGCGCCCAGGCCGAAGCGCTGGTCCGGACGATGCTCAACCCCGGCGTCGACGCCAACGCCGCCGGAGCGGTCCTGCGAGTCACTCCGGTCAACCGCTTGAAGACGGCGACTCCGCTGCAGGTGATGCTCCAGGTCAGGATCGCCGAGGTGAGCCGCTCGCTCGCCCGCGACATCGGCGTGAACCTCGCCTCGGCGGATTCGACCGGCGGCTTCAAGTTCGGGATCGGCCAGGGCCGCACCATCACCCCGAAATATACGCCGGGCGGCCCCATCGGCACCGGGACCTCGGCCTCCGAGGGAGCCACGGCGGTGGTCGCGAGCACCATCGGCTCGACCCTGTTCGGGGCCGGCAAGCTGCTGGGCGTCGACATCCTGGGCGCGCTCGACCTCGCGGAGCAGGACGGCAAGGTGCATACGCTCGCCGAGCCGAACCTCGTCGCCCTCTCGGGCGAAACCGCCAGCTTCCTCGCCGGCGGCGAGTTCCCGATCCCTTCCTCGAACGGGATCAGCGGCACGTCGATCGAGTTCAAGCAATATGGAGTCAGCCTCGCCTTCACGCCCTATGTGCTGGAAGGCGGCCGGATCTCGATGCGGGTCCGCCCGGAAGTATCGGAGCTCTCCGACGCCGGCGCGATCCAGATCAACGGCTTCCGCGTCCCCTCGCTGACCACCCGGCGGGCGGAGACCACGGTCGAGCTCGGCTCCGGCCAGAGCTTCATGATCGGCGGCCTGCTCAGCAACAGCAGCAACAACAGCATCGAGAAGGCCCCCGTCCTCGGCAGCCTGCCGATCATCGGGGCGCTGTTCCGGTCGAGCAGCTTCCGCCGCAACGAAACCGAGCTGGTGATCGTGGTGACGCCGTATCTGGTGAAGCCGGTCAATGCGAGCCAGATCGCCCTTCCCACCGACGGCTTCAGAAGCTCCACCACCGCGGAGCGGGTGATGCTCGGCACCAGCGAATATAACAAGCCGGTCCCGCGTCCCGGACCGACCATGGCCGAGCCGCGCACCGCCACCCCGGGCCTTGGCGGAGTGGCCGGCGCGTCGCCCGCGCGCAGGCTTCCCGCGGCGCCTGCCCAGCCGCGCCAGGCAGAGGCGAAGGCGACTCGGCCGCAAACCGCTTCCGCCACCCCCGGCTTCAGCTTCTGACCGATCGAAAGGACGTGATTATGGCACGCACCAAGTCTCTCGCCGCCCTCGTCGCGATCGGCGCCGCCCTCACCCTTCCTTCCGTGGCCGGAGCCAAGCCGCGCGAACGGCACGACGCCAGCCGGGGCCTCGACTCGCTCAACCAGCCGGTCGTGCAGCGCACCGACTATCTGCTCGACCTCGCCGACGACGGCGGCCTCAGCGACGCCGACCTGGGGCGGCTCGACTCCTGGTTCGGCTCGCTGAACCTGGGCTATGGCGACCATGTCTTCGTCGATCGCGGCACCGCCCGCGGGCGGCAGGACGTCGCCAGCGTGGCGGCGGCCTACGGGCTCCTGATGAGCCCCGGCGCGCCGGTTTTGGAAGGCGACGTTCCAATGGGCGCGGTCCGAGTGATCGTCAGCCGGACGACGGCGAGCGTTCCTACCTGCCCCAACTTCGAACGCGACCGGGGACCGAGCTCGACCTCCTCGAATTACGGCTGCTCGGTGAATTCCAACCTCGCCGCGATGATCGCCGATCCGAACGACCTCGTCCTCGGCCAGGAAGGGAGCGTCTACGGCGACGCCAACACGTCGTCCAAGGCGATCCGCCTCTACCGGAACACTCCGCCGACGGGATCCAAGGGCCTCACGAACGTCAGCACGAAGGGTAACTAGATGAACGCGCCTTTCAACGCTTCGCGCGCAGCCGCGCTTCGCGATCCCTTCAGTGCCTTCGTCTGCGACGACGCCACGGCCGAGATGCTTCGGCCGATCGCCGTCGAGCATGGCT
>DASVTA010000475.1:0-4753 GCA_036387815.1 Allosphingosinicella sp. | reverse complement strand
CGGTGGTGTTGCCGGTGCCGGTGCCGGTGCCGGTGCCCGTTCCGGTATTGCCGGTGCCGGTGGTGTCGGTGGTGCCGGTGCCGGTGTTCATCGTGGTCGTCGCGTTCAGGTCCGCAGCGGTGCCGAGGCCGTTGCTGTCGGTCGTGGCGTTGAGCGCGTCGACGCCGGTGACGTCGCCGGTGTTGCCGCCCATCAGGGCGTCGTCCTGATAGTTCATCGCGGTGTTGTTGGCAGCCGCGTCCTCGCCACCGCCGCAAGCCGCGACGAGCAGGGCCGCACCGGCAACCATCGAACCGGTCATCACTTTCGAAAGAAGGTCACGCATTTAGAAACTCCCTAGGTTGGACGATTTGGACGGGATGGCCCCTTTTTTGCCAAATCTGTTTTGCACAATAAACGGAAAGGGTATCGCTCTCAAGCCTTACTCGCGGCCCCCCCCGAGGGACCGCAGGAACTCGCAGAGCCCTTCTCTCAGCGCCAGGTCGAAACGGTCAAGTCCGGCAGACGCTCCCATTTCGCCGAGGCTGGTCACTGGAAACTCGGCAATACCGCAGGGCACTATGCCTGAGAAGTGGGAAAGTTCCGGGGTCAAATTGACCGAGAATCCGTGATAGGTGACCCAGCGCCTGACTCTGACGCCGATCGCTCCGACCTTGGCCTCGCCCGCCGGGCCCTCCGCCCAGATCCCGATCCGCCCTTCGGCGCGCCGCGCCTCGGCCCCCAGCCGCGCCAGCGTCGCGATGATCCAGCCTTCGAGGCAATATACGTAGCGGCGCACGTCCCGCCCCCTCTTCTCCAGGTCGAGGAGGACATAGCCCACCCTCTGCCCGGGGCCGTGATAGGTGTAGCGCCCGCCGCGGCCGGCGTCGAATACCGGAAAGCCCTGAGGGTTGAACAACTCGGCCGGGTCGGCGCTGGTGCCGGCGGTGTAGAGGGGCGGGTGCTCGAGCAGCCAGACGAGCTCGCCCGCCTCGCCGGCCCGGATCGCGGCGGCGCGAGCCTCCATTTCGGCCAGCGTCCGAGCATAGGGGCTGAGCCCCGGCGTCACCCGCCATTCGATATCGTTCAGGTCCAGGCTCACCCTTCGTCCTTCGCCGCGAAGGGGGCGCAGGGCAAGAGGGGGAGGGGACGGACGGTGCCGATGAGGATCGCCTTCGACCGGACGCGCCGTCATCCCGGCCCTTCGACGCCGCCTGCGGCGGCGCTCAGGATGAACTTAGGCGAAGCCGAAGGCCGGACATCCATGAACAGGGATTTAGCCGCGAGAAGCTCGGCCGGATCGCCCTTTCTTCGAAGGACCGCGTTCATGGATTCCGGCGGTGAGCTTCGCTCGTCTTCGACTCGCCGGGACGACGCCGGACGGTGCCGGACGAGTGGGACCCTAGGCCGAAGGCGCGGTGCCGGGCCTCAGATAAGCGAACATGTGCGGCACGTAATCCGCCTTGCCGAGCGGGACCCCCGCCTGGCGGAGGATGGCGTAGGCGGCCATCTGGTGGAAGGCGGCCTGGGGCAGCGCCCAGTCGCGGACATATTGCTCGCCGGTCATGTCGAAGATCATCCCGTTGGGCAGCTCGTGCACGATCGCCCGATCGGCGGCCCCGTCGAGCTCGCCCGGCCCGACGGAGGCGAGGAAGTCCGCGGTCCCGGTCACCCGCGCCCGGGCCTGCGCCCAGGTTCCGGGCCTCTCGCCGCCGTCCCGGCCCTCCTGCCGTATCGCCAGCACGGCCTCGGGGACCGCCTCGCCCCGAAGCCGGTACACGGGCTCCTGCGCCTGGAAGGCGAGGAAGCGAAGCTGGGTCGTCAGGGCAAACATGTCGGGCGCGAGCCGGAGGGCGAGCAGCCCGTCCGGTCCGCCCGGGCGATCGGCGGCGAAGCCTTCCGCCTTGTCGAGCCATCCGGAGACGGCGGCGAGCTGGTTGGAGAGCGAGGCGACGAGGAGGGCGGTGAAGTCCATGGGCGCGCTTGTGGGCCGAAGGGGGGTGTGGGTTCAAGCCCTTCGGGTTCTACCGGCCTCGCTCCACCGGCGTCATGCTGAACTTGTTTCAGCATCGAGCGTCGAGCCGCATCGCCGCCGGCCGTCTTGCATCCGGCGCATCTCCTCCACGGCCGGCAATTCCTGGATTTTTCCGGAGAAGGCGCGAAGGCACACGATCCGGCATCCACCTTCCGCTTCCCGGCCGCCGGGCGCGGAAGGCAGGTGGACCCCGGATCAAGTCGGGGGTGACGGAGAGGGCCGGGTGAGGGCGCGGGCGGGCGCGTGCCGGGCGCCGCGGACGCGCTCGGCCCGAGCTCTCGCTACCGGCTGCGGGCCTTGTCCGCTTCCTGTTCGAGGGCTTCCGCCTTCTGCTCGGCGGCGTCGCGCTCGGCGTCGGCCTGCTCGTCGAGGGCGTCGGCGCGGGCTTCCTTGGCCTCGTTGGCGCTGTCAGCCGCCTCGTCCTTGCGCTCGCCCATGGTCTCGGCGGGGCCGCTCTCCAGGCTGTCCTCGCCGTCGACCGCGCCGGCGGCGTTGTCGGCCTTCTCCCCGGCCTGCTCCCTCGGCCCGTCGCAGGCGCCAAGGGCCAGGGCGAGGGCGAGGATCGGGACGGCCGGAATGCGCATGAGGGGCTCCTCCTTTGCATCGCTCTACGCGGCCCCTGCGCCATGGTTCCGTTCTAGCTTCCAGTGCGGGTTATCGCCCGCCGCAGGCCAATCATTTTTTGAACGCGACGACGCGACGATGCCGAGCCTTCGACCTTGTCCGCGGCCGGCGAGAAACCCGGCCTCGTTGCGTCGTTGCGTTGAAACCTGAAGGGCGGGCGCAGGGGAGGGAAGCTCCCGGACGCGGGCTTCGCCGGCAGGTACGATGCGGAGCGTGCGGTCAGGCAGCATCGAGGGTGGGAATCAGTGACAATATACAATCATGGAGTGGCACCTCCCCGCCCGGCGAAGCGGTAAATCTATACTGTCACTGTTTATCAAGGGGCTCCTCGTTTGCATCGCTACGCGGCCCCTGCGCCATGGTTCCGTTCTAGCTTCCAGTGCGGGTTATCGCCCGCCGCAGGCCGATCATTTTTTGAACGCGACGACGCGACGATGTCGAGCCTTCGACCTTGTCCGCGGCCGGCGAGAAACCCGGCCTCGTTGCGTCGTTGCGTTGAAACCTGAAGGGCGGGGCGCAGGGGAGGGAAGCTCCAGGGGAACAAGCATAGCGTCACTGTTTTTCCCTGCGCGACGAGGCGCGTCCGCGCTCAGCGGCCGCGCCTGCGGGCGAGTGCGATTCCCGCCAGGTTCTGGGTGCGGGAGATCCAGCGTATTCGCGTCGGTGGGTTACACGACGCCGACTCCTGAAATCGTGCGCGATGCTCGGCCGCGGCTGGAGTGCGGCACCGCGACAGGCCGTTCGCCTGAGCGATGACGTTCGCGCAATCCCCGATCAGCTCGAAGCCCGGCTCAGCCAGCGATTGGCCGAGGCGCAAGGCGAGCCTCAAGGCCAGCCATTCGGCGTCGTTGCTGCTGCCGTCTCCCAGATCGTCGAAATGATAGGACTGACCGCGAGCCACCACGGCGACCTCGATTTTGCCGGGATTGGGCCGGCACCCGCCGTCGAAGAAGATCTTCAGCCGTCGCCGGCGCGGTGAACCCGGGAGCTTGGACATTGGAGCGCCGCCTAGCGGCCCGCCGCTCCGGGCGCAAAGCCGGGCTTGCCGGAATGGATGATCCGGCGGCAGGAAGGCGGCGATGCGCACGAGGCTGAGCATTTGCAGGAGGAAAGCGCGGTTCGACTCCGCGGAGGACGCGCTCGCGGCCGTTCGACGCTCCGGCCTTCCGCTCTTTCCCTACCGATGCGATCGCTGCCGGAGCTTCCATCTCACGAGCCGGACGAAGGGGAAATTCGTGGGGCGGCCGCTCCATACCGACTGAGCCGTCGCCGTCCTGGCCGGGCACCTTGCATCGAGCGCCTGTCCTCCACGGGCCGGCACTTCCGGATTTTTCGAGAGAAGGCGCGAGGGCACAAGGGCGCGGCGTAGTGTGCCGCCTCGTCATGCCGGACTCGATCCGGCATCCACTTTTTTCAGTCGCCGCAGCGTGGAAGGCAGGTGGGCCCCGGATCAAGTCCGGGGTGACGGTGCGGTGCCTGGCTGAGACGGCCAGCCCTGAGCGGCACGTCATCCACCTTGCCGAGCCGAGCGCCCGCCTGCGCAGGGAGGGCGCAGGCGATCGTCCGCTGAAACGTTGGTCCGCGAAAGCGCATTTTGAGATGGGGTTCGCACAAAGGGCACAAAGGGCACAAAGGGGCCGAGGTGGCGAAGGCGGATGCGCTTTCTCGACCTGGAAGCAAAGGCGCGGCGCGCTCCGGTTGATGCTCTTCGTGCCCTTCGAGTGCTTTGTGCGAACGAAATCCTGCTTTCGAACCGGCACGGCCGCGCCGGGTTTCAATGGGCCTGGAAAAGTACATGTCCCCGTTCAGCAAGTTGGGGCGGGCCAGGGCGTCATCCCGGCGGAGGCCGGGATCCATGAACTCGGGCCTTCGTCGATCGGGGGCGGCGGTGTTCATGGATTGCGGCCTTCGCCGGAATGACGGGGCGTGGAGGTTGGAGGGTCCCTCAAAATCCTCCCCTGCATTTGCAGGGGAGGGGGACCATGCGAAGCATGGTGGAGGGGCCTTGCCTACTCAGAAGAACCCCTCCACCGGGCTTCGCCCGGTCCCTTGACGAAGCGACCGGGCGTCGCCCCCGTATGCTCCCCGTCCTTCAGCACCTGCACTCCGTTGACG